>JBAUFP010000136.1:0-4578 GCA_049679205.1 bacterium
GACATGACATTTCTTAATCTCGGTCAATACTTCGTCAGGAACTGGTTTGTTCACCTCAGATCTTCGTTCAATGGTCAGCCCCTCGATCACACGGAAATCAATCTTGCCCTTGGCAACTTCATCTTTGAGCAAATGCTCAAGAACCCGCTGTGCCTCACCCGTAATATACGGACCGATTCCGTCACCACCGATAATACCAATGATCAATGGCTTCAATTTAGTATAGTCAATCCAGTCCTGAGCTTTCTTCAATTGTCTGACTCTAGCGATTTGGGTCTGGAGGATCCCCGCGAAGTGATCCTGAGCCTTGATAATCGAGGCCGGCATCTTCGTTTTCTTCAGCGACTTCCTCTTCGCCACCTTCTTCGGTCTCTTGGCCTTTACTATTTTCTTTGTCTTCTTTACCTTTTTCGCTGTTTTCTTTTTGGTCTTCTTCATATTTATATTCTCCTTTTACCTAGTCCAATTTAAAGTCGCCGTGCTTCTCGATATGCGCCAGAAGTCCTCCGTCATTAAGAATGTTGAGCATCGCTTTTGGCAACGGGTGGGCTTCGAGTCTAATCCCCTTTGTTTCGTTTCTTATGCTCCCGGTCGCCAGATCAACCGTGATTTCATCACCCTGTTCGATCTTGTCAGTGTCACATTCGAGAAGTGGAAGGCCCACGTTAATTGCATTACGGTAGAAGATACGCGCAAAGGATTTTGCCAGCACTGCAGACACGCCAGCAAGTTTTATGATTGTTGGCGCATGTTCACGCGAACTCCCCAAACCAAAATTGTTGCCGCCGACAACAAAATCACCCTTCGCCATCTTTGAGGCAAATCCTTCATCTGCATCTTCGAGAACGTGTTTTGCAAGTTCAGGAAGGTTTGAACGCAAGTGAAAATACCTGCCCGGACAGATCAGGTCGGTCGAGATACTATCACCGAACTTCCACGCTTTTCCTTTGAGAATCATGACTTACCTCCTGGCCCCGGGTTTCTTAGCCCTTGGCGACCGCTTGTTTCATCCATTCGGTGGTCACTGATTTCGGTCTTTCGATGGCTTCTCCCAACGCACGACTTACGATAAGCTGTGCGCACATGCCCATCGCACGTGATACACCAAAGAGAACAGTATAATACTCGAACTCGGTCATGCCAAAATGATATAACAAGCAACCCGATGCCGCATCGACATTTGGCCAGGGGTCTTTCGCCTTACCGTGTTCCTTCAAGACTCCGGGGATGACTTTAAAGACCTTATCAACGATTTGGAAGTACGGATCATCAGCACAAACACGAGCTCCGAATTCACGGAAGGCGTCAAAACGGGGATCAGTTATCCGCAGAACGGCATGACCGTAGCCAGGAATAACCTGTCCAGAATTCAGGGTATCCCAGGCAAATTGCTTCAACTGCTCGTCGGTTGGCACACCCCCGAACTTCTCCTTTACCATGATTGCCCAGCGTAGACATTCCTGGTTAGCCAAGCCATGCAACGGACCGGCCAGACCATTGAGACCCGCCGACACAGCATAGTAGGGATCAGAAAGAGCCGAGCCAACACAATGGCAAGTGTGGGCACTGACATTACCACCCTCGTGATCTGAGTGTAAGACCAGGTAAAGACGCATGAGATTCGCAAATTCACCGGTGGCATCCGAGATGCCCAGCATCCGTGCATAATCACCTGCCCAGTCGAGTTTTGCATCGGGTTCAATACGCGGTCCCTTATTAAACTTCATACGATAGATCCCCGCGGCGAGCGTGGGCAATTTACCTACGAGACTGAGGCAATCCTCGAGTGCATACTCCCAATACTCAGTTTTCTTTATTCCCTCGGTGTATTTCTTCCTGAAAACCGATTCTTTTTCCATTGCCAGAATGCCGAGGCTGAACATCACCATCGGATGAGAATCCTTGGGCATGGCTTCCAATACTTTCCACACATAGTCTGGGACCTGAGCGCGACTCTTCATGTCCTTTTTCAAATCCTCTAAAGCCGCATCGTCCGGCATCTCGCCGGTGATCAACAGATAGAACACAGCCTCTGGTAGTTTGTCTTTCAGCTCGGCAATTGGTCGCCCGCGAATTATGAGTCCCTTATCCGGCGGCACAACTGAAGTATCGCATACCAGCGCCTTCACACCACGCATACCGCCGTAGGCCTGAGCAACCGTGACTTCAGATATCGACTTGTCCGCATTTGACTTCACAAAGCCTTTGATTTCATCTCTCAACGCAGGAATAGCCTGCGCCAGTTTTTCTTTCAGTATAGCCATTTTATATCCTCCTTACTTCTCATTAATCCATTTCTGTAAAATCTTCACTTCTTCTGCCTTTTAACTGTTTTTTTTGATGCCCGCCGCTTACGCCGGGAAAATATCTCTCGCGGGTCGCTTATCTTGCCGGTAATTACTGAATATGCAGCAGTAGCCGGTGAAGCCAGATAGACAAAACCTTCAGGATTGCCCATTCGACCCCGGAAATTCCGGTTGGCCGTGGAAAGACATACTTCTCCATCACCAAGCACGCCTTGATGAACTCCAACACAAGGACCACATCCTGGGCCCATTATAATCGCTCCGGCACGAACAAACACCTCCAGCAAGCCTGATTTCATTGCTGACATATAGACGTCACGCGAAGCCGGCACGACGACTAATCTTGTTTGGGAAGCACGCTTTTTGCCTCTTATTATACGTGCCGCTATCTTCAGGTCCTCAACGCGTCCGTTGGTGCATGTACCCAGGAATACCTGATCCACCTTGATTCCTTTCGCATCACCAATGTTCCGCGTATTGTCTACGGTGTGAGGAAACGCAACCTGGGGCACGAGTTTCCGTACGTCGATCTTGATGACCCGTTCATACTTAGCATCTCGGTCAGGAGCCAGCGGCCGCCAGTCCCCAATTCGGCCGCGGATCTTTAAATACTGCTTGGTCTTAGTATCCGAAGCAATAAGACCTGTCTTTGCCCCGGCCTCAACTGCCATGTTGGACAACACAAAACGTGCTTCCATTGACATTTTTTCAATTGCGGGACCGCCAAACTCCAAAGCCTTGTAGGTTGCACCGTCAGCTCCGAGCATGCCAATAAGAAACAATATCAGGTCTTTGGAATAGACGCCCGGTCGAAACTCACCCTTCACCTCAACCCGGAATGTCTCAGGAACCTTGAGCCACGTTTTACCCATTGCCATACCGATTGCCACATCGGTGGATCCCATACCCGTAGCAAAGGCTCCGAGCGCACCCGACGTACAGGTGTGCGAATCAGCGCCGATCACGACATCGCCCGGTTTGGCGTATGCTTCAACTAACCGCTGATGGATGACACCCTCGCCGACGTCAGAGAGTACCGCGCCTGTTTTCCTGCTAAACTCACGTAACAACATATGATCGTTAGAGAGTTCTTTACGGGGTGAGGGTGCCGCGTGGTCGATGAAGAGTATGGATTTGGGAGCCCGGGCTTTCTCTAGATGCATTTTCTGAAGTTGACGGACGCCGAGTGGCCCGGTGCCGTCTTGAAAGGCAGCAACGTCGACGCGGGCAATGACAATGTCGCCCGAGTGCACGTCCTGGCCGCTTTTCTCCGACAGAATCTTCTCTGCTAAGGTCTTGCCCATCTTGCCTCCAATCTATGATTGAGAGTGGACTGATAGTTTCGTTACGTAACTAAATGTCCAACGCACAAGTGAATTTCAGCTACATATTATACCAAAAATCCCGTTGAAGTCAAGATAATGGATGCTCAGATTACGGGAACACATGGTCGTTAAGTACCGTGAGTAGATCGATGATCAGAACTGTTATGCACTAATATCGTGTCTGGAATCCTTCCATATCACCGATTGGTCGTTCCCAAATGACCTCGACTCTTTCCACCGATGCTGCGGGAAGTCCTTTCTTACACCAACTGATGAATTCGGTAATTTTACCGCGCGCGCCTTCGGCAACAATCTCAACCCGGCCATCCGTCAGGTTTTTCACCCAACCGATCAAACTCAATGATCGTGCGGTATTCGTGGTGTGGGTGCGAAAAAAAACACCCTGAACGACACCAGATACGTACAGATGTATACGTACCGTATCACGCACTGCGTCGTCTGGATCTTTTCCTTTCATCGGCTAACTCCGGTAGGACAACAAGACCTGACACATCCTGGTGCTCTGTTCACTTTTCATTCCAAATGGCGGCGAGCTGGCCACATCCAGCGAGAATCTTCTGGCCACGCGATTTTCTAATGACCACGGTGTGACGTGAATTCAGTAGTTGTTCATAAAAAGATACGACACTCTTCTCGGTTGGTCGCTTGTAGGACAGTCCTGGATATTCGTTAAAAGGAATCAAATTTATCTTAGAGGGTATTCCCTTGAGCAGCCGGACAAGATTCTTAGCATCCCGGATACTATCATTTACGCCTTTAATCATAACATACTCGAATGTCACCATCTCCTTCTGTTGTGAATAAGCTCTTGCCAGCCGTAGGATTTCCTGCAATGGATTACTTCGTGCTACATGCATGAATTCTCTTCTCAAATCCTCTTCGGCAAAGTTGAGTGAAATCGCCAGCTTGACTCTGAGGGGCGATTT
>JBAUFP010000137.1:0-6004 GCA_049679205.1 bacterium
TATAGTCATAACTAAGAGATGTTAGTGAAGGAGGCTAATGCCAACAATTAACCAATTAATTCGGAAAGGCAGGAAAAAGGTAGTTACGAAGAGCAAGGCACCGGCCCTGCAACGTAATCCACAGCGCCGTGGTGTGTGCACACGTGTATACACTACTACACCTAAGAAACCTAATTCTGCTCTGCGTAAGGTATGCAAGGTGAGATTGACGAACGGCTACGAGGTCACATCCTATATCCCTGGTGAGGGTCACAATCTTCAAGAGCATTCCATCGTGTTAGTACGTGGCGGAAGGGTGAAGGATCTGCCAGGCGTACGTTACCATATTGTACGTGGTAAATATGATACAGCGGGTGTCGAGGGTAGGAAAAAGAGCCGTTCACTTTATGGCGTGAAGCGACCCAAGGAAACACCAGTGAGTTCCTAAGGAGGCGTCGTGGGTAGAAGAAGAAGAGCTCAGATAAGAAAGGTTCAGCCAGACCCAAAATTCAACAGCATAGTCGTCAGCAAGTTCGTAAATAATCTTATGTGGGATGGTAAGCGCAGCGTTGCCCAGAGAATATTCTACGGTGCTCTTGAACGCATTGAAAAGCTGACCAAAGAGGATGGTTTCGCTGTTTTTGAGAAAGCATTGAACAACGTCAAACCAGTACTCGAGGTTAGACCGCGTCGTGTCGGCGGAGCAACCTACCAGATTCCCATGGAAGTACGGCCCGCCAGAAAAGAGAGCCTGGCTATAAGATGGTTGATCAGGGTGGCCCGTAGTAGGTCTGAGTACCGGATGGAAGATAGACTTGCTCAGGAGATCATTGCGGCGAGTCGAAGTGAAGGCGGTGCGATAAAGAAGAGGGAAGAGGTTCACAAAATGGCTGAAGCGAATCGCGCATTCGCACATTTCCGCTGGTAACACATCATCTCAGAATTTTCCGCATGAAAAATCTGGAACGAAGACTGCTCAAGGCAGCGGATATTGTTATTGATGATTGTCTGGGCGTAAAGCCTGGTGAACGCGCGGTTGTAGTTACTGACGAGCCATGCCAGACGGTCGGTTTTGCCATCTGGGCCGCGTTGCGCAAAACAACTGACCCAATGTTGATCGAAATAGATCCCCGCAAGATTCACGGTGAGGAACCCCCCGACCTTGTTGCTAGCGTCCTTAAGGAATGTGATGTTTTCATCATGCCGACGAGTCGCTCACTTACCCATACGCGCGCGCGCATGGATGCTAACAAGAGAGGCGCGCGGGGTGCAACCATGCCCGGTATCACGGTTGAGATGATGTTGCGGACGCTCAACGCTGATTACCACAGAATTGCACGTCTTACAAAAAAGGTATGTGTGCGGCTCAATGCTGCTCACCGTGCCTGCATCCAGTCCGATATCGGTACGGCATTGGAACTAGATTTGAGCAGGCGGAGATGCTGTCTCGATACGGGAATAATCAAGCACAAGGGAAGTTTTTCAAATTTGCCGGCCGGTGAAGCCTATGTTGCACCAGTTGAGAACAAAAGCAACGGTGTGGTAGTGGTTGATGGTTCTTTCGCGCCGATCGGTGCGGTTGCCGCCCCGCTCCAACTGGAACTGAAAAACGGGAGTATTACACGGGTTCGTGGCAATCGTAAAATGGCGTCCATTTTCAAAGAATACGGCAAGCGAGAAAGAACGCTTTGCGAGTTTGGTATCGGTACTAATTACAGGGCAAGGATCACCGGTAACGTGCTTGAGGATGAGAAAGTAATGGGTACGATTCATGTCGCCTTTGGCAATAATCTCGCATTTGGGGGCAAAAACAATGCGCGCATTCATCTTGATGCCGTAATCAGAAAACCAACTGTTTGGCTTGATGATAAACTGATAATAAGAAAGGGTAAGTTTTTAGTCTAACCGCACTTGTTTGTTTTTTTTGCCTCACTCTTAATCACAAATTTTCCCATTTACCAAATCGAGTTTAACGGTAATACTACCATTCCGGATCGCAGATTACGATCCGAAATCCTTTCGGAGGTAGGAAAAGAGTATAACGAGCTCGACCTGAATTACGATGTTGAGAGGATTACACGTCTTTATCATAGCGAGGGTTTCTTCCAAACAACAGTTGTGGGTGGGGTCCGGACTAGCGATACACTTGTCGCAGTTGTCTTCGAGATAACCGAAGGCGTCAGACCTCGTATAAACGGGATTGTTCCGGTAGGTGCCGGAGAAGAAAATCTGCGCCGGCATTACCGCGTGCGGGTTGGTGATCACTTCATCAGGAATAAGATACTGGCGACCGAGAATAATCTTGAGGATTACTATAGGAATCACGGATTTCCTTTTGCCGAGGTTTCATCCAGAGCTTTACCTGATTCCGGAATCCTTATTATTGATATCGACAAAGGTTTGCGACACTATATACGGAATATCGAGGTGCGCGGTATGAGTAAAACGCGACCCGAAGTCGTATACCGGGAAATAGAATTGAAAAGGGGGGATCTGTACGATAAGTCAAAAGTGTACAACAGCCAGCGAAGAATATACGCACTTGGTTTCTTTGGTATGCTTAAGGTGGAGATGCTTCGGCGGGAACCAGATAGTCTCGATCTTGTGTTCAACGTACGGGAACTGAAGTCACGGATCTTGAATTTTGGTATCGGGATCACTCTGCCCTTTAGTTTTCTCATATCTTTTGGACTCGAAGAGTTGAATCTGGCAAACATTGGACATCGCGTCAACATTAGTCCACTTTTCAAAATCAACGTCGACCGGGAGTGGGAGGCAAAGGTTGAAGGCAGGTACACTTTGCCGTACATAACACCGCTCGGTCTGCAATTCTCAGTGCTGCCGTTCATCTGGTTTGAGGAGAAAAACGAATTCTCACGGCACACCCGGGGTAACGAGTTCAGAATAACCAAGGTTTTCAGTGAAGATGTTGCGTTCAATATCTCCCATCAATTCAAGTATGTTAGGATCGAACCCAAGATGACACTTCCTGACACCATCAAGGGCGTGACCAATAGCGTAAGATTGCAGTTTCTCATGGATCGCCGCGATGAGTTCTTTAATCCCAGCCGGGGTGTCTACTTGTTGCCGATGGTCGAATTTGCCGGAGGTTTCTTCGGCGGTGAGAACGATTTTGTGCGTTTGGAGGCAGAGGAGCGGTTCTTTTTCCTTCTGCTGGGCAATACGTTTGCCCAGCGATTCAAATTCGGTGTGCTGATTCCAAGAAATGGTGTTTCTATTTACGAGAAATACTATCTGGGAGGTCAGTATTCCTTGCGCGGCTATCCGGAGAGATCGCTTGGCCCTGATTCGATAGCGGAAGAAAGGTACGGGGATATTTTGTTCAATCTAAACCTTGAATATCGAATCCGTCTGCCCTTCAATTTTGGCCTGGTGGGATTTTTTGATGCCGGATACATAGATAATGAGATCCATCTACGGGAAAGCGATTATCTGAAGATGACCGCCGGCCTGGGGTTGCGCTATTTCACACCGATCGGACCTTTGCGTCTTGATGTCGGGTTTCCGCTTGAGGAAAAAGGTGCTGAACTCTATCTAGGTATCTACCATACTTTTTGATTACGATGAAACGTTATATCAAGCACATCGTCGGCCCGATATTCTTTCTTCTCATCATAACCGGTACTACACTCTTTGTCACAAGTGTGCACTTTGGATCACTGACGCTAGACGTACTGGAACGCGTGGCACGAATCAAGATCAGCTATGAGGATATCAGCGGCAATGTCTTGAGGGGCTTCAGGGTCAGTAATTACTGCGTAAGGCTCTCTGAGACCGATAGCGTTTGCGGCGCACTGGCGGACATTCATTACCGCTTCAACCCCTTTATGCTTCGGCTTCCCAATCTCTTTGAGATCAATCTCATCGAGCCGAGAATCACCATCGAAGGGAAGCAAACCGCAGGCGGTAGCGGTTTTCGTGGTCTGCCGAATCTAAGACTGGGTTTGAGGATAAATCTTAAGAATGGCCAAATACTATACAAGAATCAGGAATCATATAAGATTGACAGGATATCGGGTATCGTCTTTCTTGATCTGGTCGGCAGTCGGACGCGCGTCGCTACAATGAATCTTTCGCTGCATTCAGCCAAACACTCCATGTATGTTAGATCCTTAGTGCTCGATGCGGAAGTCGATAATGAACAAATCAGGTTGAATTCCTTCAAGTGTCTTGGTACCGGTTTCGCTCTGGAAGGGAGTGGCCAGTACAGCTACCAGCCAAAATATGCTAGATTTGACTTCGCTAAGGGGCATGTCGATCTGGAGAAGCTCAATCAGCATGAAGGTATCGTCGATTTCACGGGTAGCATCACATACGCCCAGGGTAATTTCTTGCCCCGGATCAGAGGCAATGTTACTGGATTACAGCCCTTTGATGAATTTGGTTTTGAGACTAATGCTGCACAAGATACAATCTGGGTCAACGTTTTTGAAGGAAAAGTACTGGGTGGTATTTTCTTTGCCCAGCTTAAGGTTATTCAGTTCAAGGAAATTGAATTCTTGATGAACTTCAAGGCGTTGGATATCAGTGAATTCGTTGGTACAAGCGCACCGGTCGTGACCAGTGGTTATTTGTCATATGCTGATGACCGCTTCTCTGGTTTTGTTGGCTCATCCGGGGAATTGGGATTGGACTCCCTATTTTTCTTCGGTTCATATACTGGCTCAGAACTCCAGGTCGACTCGCTCTTCGTTTCTGAAGGCAGGAGAACGCTATACGCCCGAGGGACAGTTTTACCTGAGTTTGATATTGCTGTTGAGTTTGATAATTTTGATATTGGACGATTTCGGAATCTGTACCCGGTGAGCGGTCGGCTCACCGGTTCGGTACAAATCGCAGGCGAACCGCGGGATCCATTTGGCTTGAGTCTGACCTCTGCTCTGCAGGCACAAGACTTGTCGATTCACGGACTCATTGTTGACACGCTTTTGTTGAGTAGTAGTGATTTTCAGAAGGACCGAAAAGACCGTAATATGTCGGTCACTTTACGCGGACTGCATTACAGGGATTTTCATTTCGGAAATACCGATCTACGCATCAAAGATAGTGTATTCAAATTTGTTGCTACGGATGAGGTTGACACGGTTCATGTTGATGGCATATTGCGTGATGGTTTTAAAGGTACGATCCTCTCCTTTTTTGTAGACTACAACCAGGTGCTCACAAGCAGTATCGAGCCCATCGAATTTGATATCTTACGCAGGACGCTCGGCAATGTGAGCCTGTCGCTTGCCGATGGTGTGTTTTTCTTTTCAAGGGTTCCTCTGAACATGGAACTCGCCGGTGTGGATCTGGGTGAATTAGGCAGGCTTCTGGGCGTAAAAGAAACGATGCGTGGCACACTGGATTTGAGTTACGTGAATGATAGCATTTTTATCCAGGGACGGAATATCGGCTTCATGGGTTTGGAGAATGGTGTTTTTGAGTTTACCGGCTACTACACGGGTGGTAGCATTACTGTTGCATCGATGCACATCCATGATGATAAGGATCAAATAGTTGACGCACAGGGTGTGCTTTCTTTTGAAATGTCCCAATTAAATGTCAAATTCAGCAATGTGGGTATTTGGGTGCTTGCCTTTCTGGATAATTTCTTGGGTGACCCGAAGGGGCTTATGACCGGTGATGTAGCATTTCGAGGTAATCTTGAGCAATTCGAACTCAGCGGTGGTGGTAGGATTCATAATGGTTCCTTCTCCGTGGATGTTATCGCATCGCAGTTTGACTCGGTAAATACCGATGTCCTTTTTGAGGGGAACCGGATAGCATTCGCTACCGGCAAAGGAATGATCTCACCCAAAAACGGCCGTAAATTATCGGATCAATGGATGAGTGGCGGCGGTGTAGTAAAACTTGAGAAAAGATTCCGGGTGGATAACCTCAACTTCGATTTTAGTTTTGTCGATGCGCCCCTTCAATTTCCTCCTTTTGCTTACGGGGTCGGCAGCGGCAATTTTTCGCTATCCATGCGCGATCGAGTCATGTATTATAATGGGAACATTAC
>JBAUFP010000138.1:0-1814 GCA_049679205.1 bacterium
ACCGATAGCCGATGCAAAAGTTACGTTGGGTGCGTGCGTATGCCAGGCAAGCAAATACCCGGCCGCGACGAGGGGCGTCGCTAAGCCTTGAATTAGCACATCTCCATCTCTGACCTGATTTGATATACAAACACACATCAATTCATCAATTGTCCAATCGCTCATACTGAATACACATCCCTCCGAGCACGCAGAGCCATTTCAACATCGTCGGTGATAATCCCGTTAATACCCCCTTCGAGAAGTTCCACCATATTTCTGTATTCATTAACGGTCCAAGCGTTTAACCGTCCATTTGATCGTTGGACTCTCTCAATCAGTGCTTTCGTGACTATGCCTTGATGAGGATGTAGATCTTCATGAGGGGCAATGTGCTGCAACCAACGTTGAATGATATTCGGCAACTTCGGTCCTAATAATAACGCCGTTCGCGCCTCCATGCTCATTTGCCTTACAGCGCGTAGAGCGAAAGGGTTAAAAGAGGAAATGAGAACTCTATCCATATTGACAGATTCTTGCATTATTTTCAGTACTCTTGCCGGTAGTTCGTCAAATGGATCATTGTAATTTGTCAGTTCAATATTCAGTAAAATCTCGTTTTTGAATATCTCTGCGACTTCGAGCAATGTTGGAATGGATTCTCCAGCGAACTCTGGGTCAAACTTGACTCCGGCATCCAATCTCTTTAATTCTTCTAGCGAATGATCTTTTACTCTCCCATCACCAGTGGTCGTACGCTTTAGCGTCATATCGTGATGAATCACAACAAAATTATCACGGCTGAGCTTAACGTCGAATTCAATTGCGTCAGCCCCCAGATCTACCGCTAGTCTAAATGCCGAGAGCGTATTTTCTGGCGCATGCAAAGATGCCCCGCGATGTGCAATCACCAGCGGGGCATCCCAATTCCAAGTTTTATTAAGTTGCATCGTTACAATTCGACGAAATAGGCTTCGGCGGCCCGGTTGAGTAAATCTTTGGTCATCCGTGGATCGACATTGATGTATCGAGATATATCCAATATCTGATCACAAATATCTCGTGGGTGTGACGCGCGCAACTTTCGATTTCGTTTGATGTACCATTCTTGAAGCATGTAGGCTAAACCGCTATCGGAGTATTCAACTCCTTTTTGTTCGGCAGTTCGCTTGAAAATGTCGCGATAAGCTTCATATGAAGGGTCTTCTACTTCGATTTTATGCCGTAACCGGCGTAAAAATGCTTCATCAACCAGGTCCTTAGGTGGCAAGTTGGTTGAGAATACGACGAGCACATCAAAAGGTACTTCAACTTTTCGGCCGGTGTGCAATGTCAGGTAATCGATACGATTCTCGAGCGGGACGATCCAACGATTCAATAGGTCTCGCGGACGAACCTGTTGGCGACCAAAGTCATCGATCAGGAATACACCACCGTTTGCCTTCACTTGGAAGGGTGCCTCATAAAATTTATTTACGTCATCGAAGACAAGATCCAAGCCCGGCATGGTAAGTTCACCACCGGTAATGATAAACGGTCGGCGAATGCGCACCCACCGGGGATCGCGTTTCGACCCTGTTTTCAAGGCCCCTGTCCCCTCATCTGAAAACTCCTCATCTGGGGATAGTGCATGATTTACTGAGTCATAAAGCTTGACAACCTGCCCATCGATATCAATCGCAAAGGGGATATACATATCCTCAGACAGGAGAATACTCCCAATTGCACGAGCAATGGATGTCTTACCATTACCTGGAGGGCCATAGAGAAAGATAGATGTTCCGGAGTTTACCGCAGGACCAATCTGATTAAAAGTCTTTTCAGACAATACAAGA
>JBAUFP010000139.1:0-1814 GCA_049679205.1 bacterium
GGACTACACCATCAACCTTATACGCATCAATGGTTTTTTCAATAGATTCTAAACGTTCATTATTAGGCGAGAAACAGGCACAATTGATTTTCATATAACGTTCAGCAAGTGCCAATAGCTGCTCGTCGAGATTCTTTTTGCCGTCTTCCACTAAATTCTCAAAATACCGCGTACCCGTGCAAGTTTCATCAATAACAATGGCGGCACCAGATCTCTCGATCAACGAGTGGACTTTCCAATTGCCCATAACTGAAGGGCAGCCAGATATCATTATCCTCTTTGTACCATCAGAAAAAGGCGTCATCCCGGACTTGACACGTTTTTCCAGTTCTTTATTCAATTTAGCGAGGTGCTCAGTGAAGCGAATTGGGTCGTCATTGAGTGCGGCTTGCATTACAACAAGAGCATCTAGTCCACTGATCGGAGATGGATTGTGCTTACGTAATTCGTTAAGTTTCTGCAGTGCTTGTCTTTTCTTGTTCATGATATGAATCGCTTCGCTCAGGCGTCCCTGTTCGACATTCTTGCCGGTGAGTTTTTCGATCCTTTCTTTGAATTCAACAACCGCCCGATACCATAGATCAAAATCCAGTTTGTCCTTCTTTTGTGGGACTTCCATGACGTGGAAATTGACCACGTCCCAGGCTTTCTTCTTTGCATCGCATGTGGTTTCACCGACTCCGAGGTCTTTTATTGGGCCATAGGGACATGTTTTTGAAAGCGCAAGACCGAAGGTTGATTTGATCAACGGGCATATATCACGCGGGAACATCTTTTCGCCGTAGGGAATTGAAAATTGTGTGCCGCCGCAGAGGGCAATAGGAATCGCATCGACTGCCATTGCTATTTCATCAGGTACGTATATACAGAAGGTACCGACGAATTTTCTTCCCGTCTTTCGTGCCTCGATAAGTTCTGCGACTCTTCCACCGTGTGATTCGTGAAGGACGTGATCGAAATACTCAATACCAGTAGGCCGGTTTTTCTGTGCACCTACAGTCTGTGTGAAAGTTTTGTCGATTGAGCGCAGCAATTCCTTATGTAGCTCGACGTCCATACCTAAGTCCTTCCACATTCTTTCAACGTTTTCCATATCGCCTCCCATTATTTCTTTTGATAAAACAGTTTGCAGAAGCAACAACCATCTTTTTTCACTTCTCCCGCGAGTGGCGGGCAGGGACAGAGTACGTCCTTTTCCGGATCTAATGGATGGCTCTGCTTGCACGGGCAATAGTACTTGCCGAATTCATCGTTATTTATTGTCATGAGGCCGACGACTTTCTGGAGCCTTTTTTGATCAGGATTGAGTATATAGCCATTCTCTTGTGCGATTTTAGTGATTCTCGTGAAGTTATCATTGTATGCTTTGGTTCCCACTATCGGGTCCCATTTATTAGCCATTATTGGACCTCCTTTCTTGAACGGGTTATTCTTTTGATGAATACTATTGTGGTTTTGTAAAACGTACGGTTAAATGGGTGCGTTAGGTGCTTCTGAGTGAGGCTCTGTGATTGGACTCGACCGAGTCCTGAATCTTGCAGCCTCATTTTCTGTCTCCTCTTGGGCAGTAATTAACTACCGCAAGACGGTTATTGGCAATCAGGCTATGTTTGTAGGTTTCTAATAATGTATTCTTGATACAATGGAGGTGGTTTTGCGTTCGCACCCGACCGGGTTGCGACAGGGCGAACTTCATATCTTTCCTCCGTTGTAGTACAGAATATGCAGTGTCATCTTAGTAAAGTTATCCAATTCCAGACAGATGTCAAGTACATATTTGAGTGGGGGGATTCTGTACGAAACAAGTACATCAG
>JBAUFP010000140.1:0-1780 GCA_049679205.1 bacterium
ACACTGTAGGGATCACCCGAGTTACTGGCGGTAGCACCCGCCGCGATCGTCCCGAAATTACCCGAACCATCATTGATCGTAACATCCGGCGAAGTGGTGAGCAAGGTCGACGTGACATTATCCGCGGTCGCGCCACCCTCATTCTCCAAAGTCACCACCAAGGTGACCGTCTCACCCGGCTCAAGCACACCATTACCATTACCACCAGAAATAGCATGCTCCTGATAGGTCAAAACCGGCGCATAAACCGTGACCGATGGATGCGAGACGAAGATGCTGTCATTGTAATCATGGAAATCGAGATCGAAGTTCAGCACATAGCCGTTCGGACAGCTGGCAGCGATCGAGTATTCATAATATGGACTCGAAAGCGCCGAGTCGTTCTCATTGATATTGCCGTACCAGCTGGAATCGGTATTCATGGCTAAGTAAGGATCAGTAATGGTTAGTATGCCGTAGACGTTCTGTGCTGTGCCACTACCTACATTTTTTGCCCATACACCATAGTCGATTGTCTCGCCCGGGTTCACAATACCATCATTGTTACCGCCAGCCTGATCATCGATCATGCCGGCCACAAACATGACGTACGCATAGGTATTTGTGGTTACCGAAACATCGGACTCGTAGCGGTAGTAGTTGGCCTTGGTTACGGTTACGTGAATCGTTGTGCCTGGAACCTGTGCCGGAATTGTAATATCTTGTGGAGCACCAGTACCTTCGGCGACGGCAATGATTTCGCCGTCGATGGTCAGGGCAATGACCGAACTGTCATTGGCGCTAACCGTGAACGTCGTAAGCCCGGCCGGAAGTACGGGTGCATGGGAAATAGTAAGATTCTGTGGTACTTCAGAGTAGATTACGTTGAAAGCGTCGCCGTGATGATGGAACAGGTGATAGGTGACAGTTTTGGAACTTGAATTATAGGGCCAGTTGGACTGCTGCAAGAAGTATTTACCCGATGTCATGGCCATGCAGGGCATGAGATTAGGATGACCGGTATTTATCTGCGGACCCATGAGCGGATAAGCAGGCATGAAATCCGGCCACAGACAATCATACATGCCCCAGATATAGGTATCGTTGACAAAGGAATACGAAACCTCACTGGCCGCGTTAACACCCAGTGCACCGTATTGAATCCGGTGGAACTTCTCGGTGAAACACTCGCTCGAATTGTTGTACTTACCGGTCAAACAGTTGGTCGAATAGACAAAGATAAACTGGTCATTGGTCAGACCGTTCAGACTGGAGCTGTTGTAGGCTGGTTCACCCCAACCAGTCACCGATCCATGGTCACGGTGCTGGAGTAAGAAAGAACCCGCATTTATCGTGTTGTTTATACCGGCAGCCGACCCGTTATTCCACCAGGCTGAACCTTCAGGATTGGTGTCCGGAATATAACCCAAACCTGCCGTCCCAAAATAGGCCACGATCATGTAGGTGTTCTGGTTCGAAGACCAGGGGCCACCCGCGGTCGGCGTGCCCGAATAGATGTTGTATTGACGATCCGGACTCTTGCCCAGAGAATTGATCATGAACCCCCGGACGATCTCAACTGCCAGCTGGAACCAGCGCTCGGTCTGCCAGCCGCAGGCCATTAACGGGGTATCGTAGAATGTGGGTGAAGTATAAGGGTTTCGTTCATAACCGAGGAACTTGTTGATCATGATGCTGAGTTGAGCATCATTCTGCGCACAAATACGCGCATGATGCATGTCCGGCATGTGATCGACGTTAACATCGGCATACATGTTATCGGACGCCACACCACCGCTGT
>JBAUFP010000141.1:0-1617 GCA_049679205.1 bacterium
ACCGAAGAGAAAAGTTGAAACAACCGGCCGTGAGTACATTTTTCTCACGAGAGAAGAATTTCAAGAATGGATCAGGGGAGGCCTATTTGTCGAATACGCTGAGGTGTATGGTAACTACTACGGTACACCGAAGAAACCTCTTGAGGAATTGCTGGAAAAAGGACTGCATGTATTGATGGATGTCGACGTGCAAGGTGCAAAGAACCTCATGAAGGTTTATCCGGACGGGATCTATTTTTTTATAATACCACCCGATATCGCGGAACTAGAGCAAAGGCTAAAGAAAAGAGATACTGATGAGGATGAGGTAATAAGGAACCGCCTATCCAAGGCACTTGAAGAATTACGTTACGAGAATGATTACAGGCATGTCATCGAAAACAAAAAACTCGACACAACAGTTGCTGAGATTCTCAGGGTAATAGCACAAGAGACCGCAGCGGATTGAAGAACGGGATGTGCATTGACATGGTATTCTATTTTGCTATAATCACGCACGTGAATGAGGGGCAGTAGCTCAGTTGGGAGAGCGTCTCGTTCGCAGCGAGAAGGTCGCCAGTTCGACTCTGGTCTGCTCCATAACTAGAATATGATACCACAAAAGCTTTTTCTTACTAAGGGTGTGGGCAAGCACAAGGAAAAACTGACGAGCTTCGAGGCTGCGTTAAGGGATGCGGGTATTGCTCCCTATAATATCGTCCGCGTCTCGAGCATCTTACCTCCCGGCGCTAAGATTATGCCGCGGACCAAAGGCCTGCAATACGTGTCGTTTGGGGAGATCATCCATGCGGTAATGGCTGAATCGAGTACTAACGAACCGCACCGACTAATCGCGGCATCGATTGGTGTTGCCATCCCGAGTGAACGGGATAGGTACGGCTACCTCTCTGAATACCACTCATATGGCGAAACCGAGATCAGATCTGGTGACAAGGCTGAAGACCTTGCCGCTCAGATGTTGGCTACAACCTTGGGTGTGCCTTTTGACCCCGATACCAGCTATGACGAGAGAAAGGAACTATGGAAGATATCCAGTGAAATTGTCAAAACGATGAACATAACGCAGACTGCGATCGGCGATAAGTATGGATTGTGGACAACCGTGATCGCCGCGGCAGTGTTAATGCCCTAACTATGCTGATACTTCTGATCGTTAACCTTACCTTACCGGGCATTTCAAGCCAGGGCGACCGTATTTTCTATCATGATGCGCGTTCGCTTGCTTTGGGCGGTGTCTCCAGCGTACTGGAACATCCATCTAATCCAGCTACCATGGGCCTCATCGATGACCGCCGACTATTTGCGTCCGGTTGGTTCACTATACAGAATGAGCGCCGAGGCTTACGGGTCTATGATTCTTTCGGTAACAATATCGGCATACGTACCGTGACGAACAATACATCTACTAATGTAAGCCTAGGTCCTAGCACGTTTGTCATTCCTTTTAAGATGCTACGGTTCGGGCTTCAGTATACGCCGGTCTGGGACTACAGCTATTACTACCGGTATGAGCAGCGCGATGACTTCTATCAACTAATACGTATTGACGAGCAAGAGTATCGAGGTATCGTGTTTGCGTTGTCTCCACTGTTTGCCTTTAAATACAGTTTTGTTAGT
>JBAUFP010000142.1:0-2132 GCA_049679205.1 bacterium
ACACTGTAGGGATCACCCGAGTTACTGGCGGTAGCACCCGCCGCGATCGTCCCGAAATTACCCGAACCATCATTGATCGTAACATCCGGCGAAGTGGTGAGCAAGGTCGACGTGACATTATCCGCGGCCGCGCCACCCTCATTCTCCAAAGTCACCACCAAGGTGACCGTCTCACCCGGCTCAAGCACACCATTACCATTACCACCAGAAATAGCATGCTCCTGATAGGTCAAAACCGGCGCATAAACCGTGACTGCCACATTAGATGTCCATGTACTGTCATTGTCATCGGTGAATGCTGCGGTGAAGCCAATGTTGTGTGCGTTCGGGCAGTTGTTGGCGATCGTAAAACCATAGTAAGGAGTGGAAAGGACAGAGTCTGATGGTGCAATATTGCCATACCAACTCGAATCCGTGCTCATTGTTACGTACGTATCATTTTCTGATAGTATTCCGTATACTGAATAAGCAGTAGCGATGCCAATATTCTTGGCCCAGAGACCGAGTTGAATCGTTTCTCCGGGATTTGCCTGGTTGTTGTTTCCGTCATCGATTATGCAGGAACCCGCGGTCACATAGGGACCAGAAGGAGAAATGACCACAGCATGACCCTCATAGGGTATAAAATTGTGCGCGGTCACCGTAACGTACATAGTGTCACCCGGCGTGATCGGCGCGATACTGATAGTTGCGGCACCCGATGCGTCAGTATATTCTGCCAAATGCATTTCTGGGGACTGACTCGGTATCCAGACACATACCAGGGCATTTTCCACAGAACTTCCATTGCCGGTTACCGTAACCGTGAAGTCAGAAGTCCCCGGAACAACGGCACCATCATGCGTAACCGTCATGTTTGTCGGCACTTCGGTCCAGAGGTCAAGCGAAGGATCTCCAAGTACGTGATAACCCTCATAATAATACCGTTTCATACTGGTACCGGAGAGCTCAACACCATCATACATACCATCCAGCGTAAACCGTGCGTGTTCAAATATTGAATCTGCGTATATCGCCTCATACCATTCTCTTTGTAACCAATCATCTTCATTCCAGTATGTTGAAGGACATGATCCGTAGTAGGCAACGGCGCCACCATTCTCTTTGCGGATCCACGATTCTCCACCGCACATGCTGCTCCAACCGAAATTGTTGGCCAGGCAACAGTGGCCGGTGGCGATCGTCAACTTGTCGCCGTTGGTTAGCTGATTCACGTGCGAGACTTGAAAAGGCGGACCGTCATACCAGCCATCATCGCTGCCATGGCCAGACATAGTGGTCAGAATCCTGCCTTCGTTTACATTGGTGAAAATGTCAGCCGTCGTTGCACCGTACGTCTGTTCATACAACTTGTATGTCGTGTAACCGTTAGGATCCATGAATATGCTCGTGCAGTAGTTATGCGTTCCTTCACTTACTGTGTAATTGTCATTGCCCGCAAGAAATGCATCTTTCTTGAACCAATCGGACATGTTCGGCAGATCTGCCTTCTCGTATTTGAGGATCTTGTTGACTATGGTTGTGATGTGGGTTGGCGTTTCAACCGACAACCTTCCGTAAAAGATATCGGGAAGATAACCCGTACCATCGGTTTCGGCATAGTAGAGATCAGTGACCTTACCTGAGCTGGTGCCGGTCGGCGCCGGCATGTAACCGCCATTCACGTCTCCGACAAGCAATAGATAAGTCGGCTGCGGAACCTGGGCATCTATGTAATTTTCGATACCCGTTATATTCCAAGAACTGATGCTGTCCTGATTAGCCACCTTGATCTTGAATCCCTTCTGTTTTAACCAGAGGGCGAGGTCATTTACTT
Organism: bacterium; assembly: GCA_049679205.1. GTDB lineage: Bacteria > Hydrothermota > Tepidihabitantia > SM23-42 > SM23-42 > SM23-42. Next base: position 1,817 of record JBAUFP010000142.1, read on the forward strand.
GGGTCTGAAAGCTATTATGGGTGATGATGAGATAGTGGATCGGTAAGGGTACCACATCTCTTGTGATATTATCATAGAGAGTATAATTTATTACGCGACGCTCTATGAAATCTTCGAATAATGGTGAAAGATTCCCTACAACCTTTTCTCTCGTCTCGACCAGGTCGCCGCCGTCAAAAGTAATCCTCAATTCGATTCGCGTGTAACATCTCACGATTTGTCTTACGGGATTATACTGGATCGGATTGGTTTCGATCACTGCCAGGCGGTGTCCGCGCATGAAATCATCACTCTCAATGCTAGCCATGGTTTGAGG
>JBAUFP010000143.1:0-2394 GCA_049679205.1 bacterium
GCAAAGAAAGCTGCAGCCGTGGTCAACGCGCCGGTGATTATGCCCGGACCCGAGCGCACCAGGCTCTCTTGCATGGCGCTTATCGCATCCTTGTCTATTAGCCGTCGCTCGCCGTAGACCGAAATGATGTGTATCGAATAGTCGATACCTAGGCCAATGAGAATGACCGCGAACATCGAGGTCATCATATTGAGCCGGCCCAGCAGTAGTCCGACAACACCAGCCGCAACTATGAGCGCGATGATCAGGTTGAGCCCAGCAAGAATCGGTGCGCTCCACATCCTAAAGGTTAGCATGAAGAGTACGAGCACGAGTACCAGCGCCAGTATCGAGCTGAACTGCATATCCTTGGTTGTATGCTCCATCTCGTCTTTCTGGAGCGGGATCATGCCAGAAATACCGGCTTTGACCTCCGGAAAGTCAGGTAGTGTTCGGTCCAGAATTTCCTGTACGCTTTTGGTGGAAGCGATGTCTTTATCAATGTCCATGGCTGTAAAATTGGCCTTGAGACTCATGAGGAGAACGCGCTTGTCTTGGGAAATGAAGTAAGGATCACCATACAGGAAGCGCTCGACAGCTGAATCTACAAGTGCCGCATTTGCCAACCGTGGGTCAGTTATGAAGTGATCCATGGCCTTAAGCCAGCTATGAAAGCCATCAAGTGTACGCACTGCCTCGTTCTCTTTTTCTTTGGTGCTCAGTGCTTCCTCATCACCAACGTATTCTTCTTCAAAGTTGTCGTTGATGCTGGTCAGAAGAGGAATTAGGTTCAGGTCTCTGAACATATCCGCACTCGTTTCCAGGTCACTCGTTTCGGCGAGCATCAATGCGTGATTTGAGAGAAAGTCTATATCGAGTTTGTAGTCGACACGGTCGAAGTATTGAGTGAGCTGCTTTATCTCGGGGGTGATTGCATCGGCAAACTGTTTTATCTGCTGCTCCTCGCCGCGCACAACAATAAGAAATGTCGATGCGCTTTTGTATTCAGTTATGATTTCATCAAATTCTCGTGCTTTTGGATCATTCATGGGCAAGAGATCTGACCAACGCATGTCCATCCTGATCCGTGATGCCGAAACCGCGGCCAAAACAGTAATGATCAACATGCAAATTATCACCCGCCACGGGTGAGTGGCCGCAAAACGCGCCCAACGCTTTAGTAATTTTTCTCTCATTTTCGGTTCCTCCATTAGAAGTAGACAGTGGCGCGCAGGAATGCGCCGTTACCCAGGGTGCTACTGTAGGCAGTGCCCGTGGTGCCGATGTAAATGTTGCCCATGAGCGTGAGTTCAACATTCTGGAACAGGCTGTACTGGACCATCGGGACTATAGCAGCACTCCATCCAGAAATGTCCATGATGGCGGATGTCCCGATATTTAGCATATCAGTCAAGGGATAGTTGATTAGTCCGTATACCTGGTCACGCGTAATGGTTTTGGTTTCGCCAACCAAGAAACGCATCCAGTCATTGAGGTTCCGGCTCTCATGGTCTGATTTTGCCAGTGAATTATGGTGATACTCGAGCATGGTGTAGAACCCGCTTTCAAATGTGTAGTCGGTGCCGACGAGGAATTCATAGAAGTCATCGTCATCCTCCAGAAAGCTGTACATGCCTTCGGCCCAGACGCCCATGCCAATGAGTTCACCGACAATATCACCGCCCAGCATACGGCGTCGCTGTGTGTCCGTTTGAAAGGTGTAGAAATCAGTGATCGTGTATTGTTTCTCGCTGGCGAGTAGGGAAAGGTCGAAGTGCCCCAAGCCCAGCTTCATGCGCAATAACTTGCCCGAGTTTTTTAAATCGAACTCGATTGGCACGTAAAGAGCCATAACACTCAAGCGGTGGGTGAGGAGGAGATCCATGCGTATTCCATTGTGTCCGGGTTGTTCGTAAGTCGGATCGAGCGCGTCCTTGGTGTTGAAGATGTCGGTTGGATTGGCAAAATACCCCGTACCCAGTGAGATTTGTTGCTTGCCGGTGGTGAGCGCGAAGCGGTTGATTGCGAAGCGTGCATAGACGTTATCGAGGTACAAGGTATCTTGGTAGTTGAATTCAAACAAGGGATATAATTCAGGGGGTATGGTTGATGAGATGGTTTCAGGTAGGAAATCGAGAATGTCCCAGTCGGTCTTACCGTGATAGAGCAGAAAAACCACGTCGGCTCCTATTTCGGTATTGTCGATTGCCGTACTCTTGAGGTCGACGCGCAGCTTATTGGAATGAAATTGGTAGTAGTTGTCGTCAAAATAAATGCCGTTGTACTGCGGCTCGAAATAGCCGAAAATGTCAACGCTCTGGGCATGTTCCACCGAAGCGCTCATTATTATGATTATGAAAATGATAATTGTGCTTTTCATCGCTGCATCCCCATTTCCGTGAACAGATCATCAGC
>JBAUFP010000144.1:0-3532 GCA_049679205.1 bacterium
TTCAAAATGAATTCAGAATTCTGCGGGCTTCTTCTGCTTCTTCTGACCGACCCATTGCCATGAGGTAGCTAATATTCTGTCTTAGCATGCTTCGGATGCTGGCAAGATTGAATTCTATGCGGCTATCGTACATTATGGCCGGTCTTGTCAGGTTTAGTTGAGTGAAGTCGTACGGGAGAAGGGATGTATCTGAGGTCGCCATGAACGTGAGTCCGTATGGCAATCTTCTGTATTCGGGATGTATGTTGTCCAAGTCCTGGTCTGGCCATGGTGTGGATAGAAAGACGCCCTTGTTCATGCGGGTATCGACAAAGCTTTGGAGCATCTTCAAGAATCGCATTTGAATCACTGATGGTACATACGGGCGGTCATATTCGAACTTGTAGAGTTCTACGAGGTAAGAATTGATCGATGGTTGCACCTGCCTGTAGAATTGAGGGTATTCCTGTTTGATGTAATCGATATACCATGTACGGCGTAACAGTGGCTTATCAATTATCACCAAGTCTTTTCTCCATCCCTTAACGCGCCTAAGATACATGAGCGGTGAGTATACATCCCAATGCGTGGTAATGAGAAGGCTGGAATCAGGTAGTTGTGCAGCATGAGCACGTCCATAGTCGATGCCGAACGTATTGTTGCGTAGGGTGCATGCGCTGTAGTTGATTATCGGAAAAATGCAAGCTAAGGGTAGGACAATGGCTGGTCTTAGAAACCGACGCAGCATCGTTAGTCCGTAGGCAAAGGTGACAACGAGTACGACTAGGCTCGGGATGTAGTACGGCTCGATGTCTGGTATCGAGTAGTTTATCGTGTAGAGCAAATTCAGGATCAGAATCGTGAGCAGGAGCCAGAACCTTTTTCTGTCTTTTCTGAACAGAACCACAAATCCGGCGAGCGACGGAAGGATAAGCAAATAAAGCAAATCTCGGCTCAGGATGTGCATGCCATTGATTAGGTTCTGCCAGACTTCAGCGGGCGAAAGGCTGAACATCCAGACCTGGTACTGCTTACCCGTGACATGCCAGAACAGGCGTTGCAGATTATACGGATTTCCCCATGCTATGTCAGCACCGCCGATCGTACGCGTTATGATGTAAAGGTAGAGGGTTAGTCCTAGCATGAGAAACAGCAATCCGGCCAGCACTTGCTTCAGGCGCGGCCGGTAAACAATCGCGATATATATAAGAACCGGCAAGGCTAGAGAAAAGAAAATGATGTGATTGGTAAGGGCGAGTCCAATGGAATACATTATCAAGTAGAGTATGCGTTCCGAATTATCTTGGTAAAGGAGATAGATCACGAGTACCGCGAACAAGCCGGTTAACGGGTACACCTCGTTTGTGATAGATGTGCGCCAGATCGTTGGCGAGAAGGCAAACAGTGCGGTGACCGCGGCCGAAAGCGAAGGGTTGTTTGTCACCCTGCGTGCCGTAATGTATAACACTGCTGCGGCCGCAACCGAGAAGAGTGCGGACAGCAAATTCAAATTCCTTATTGGTTCTCCGGGCAGGTGTGCAAAGAAATATGAGATCAACGTATACAGTGGATAGCCAGTGGGGTGGGCGATCCCCAGCGCGTAGGAGACAGTCGCCAGTTCCCCGGAATCGATGAGGTAAACATCGGGGCAGAGTGAATAAAGGTAGAAAACGAGTACTACAGAAAGAAGACCGAGGAGAAACAGGGTATTGCGATTTAGCAGTGGTGAGCTACTCTTTGGCAAAATTCAGTCTTAGATTTGTGAGACGAACCTGAATGTCTTTTTTCTCTGAAGGGTCGAGATTGCTTTCAATGGTTTTGTACAAGGCATCGATCGCGTCAATTGCTGCTTTCGCCTCGCTCGGATCCTTTTTGTGTTTCCGGGTTTCTGGGTGGGCGACCAGATCTAGGTACGCCCATGCCTTACTCTCGAGCGAGAGAATTGTCATATAGATGATTTCTTTGATCTTTATTGGCTCATCGAGCAATCTTGGCTCTTTTTCTTGGTCTTTCTTGTTTTCGCTTTCCTGTTTTTTATCTTCTTTTTCTGCGTCTTTCTTGTCTTCGTTTTCATTCATGTTGGATTATACCAATACACTACAGAGTGTCAATATCGGAAATCGTTGTTCGTACTCGTGATTCGTAGATCGTGCTCGTGGAATACCAGAGGTAGAATTATATATACGAATACGACTTACGAATCACGAATACGAAGCACGAAACCGCATGCCGTAACGTATCTTCAATTTCTGTTCGATATTAGAAATTACCAATTGCCCACCTTGCACTCTGGGCAATCACTGTGTCATGGTTTTTTGTTAGTTTTCCAAGTAACGGCAATGTCTTTGGATCACGGATGTTGCCCAATGCGATTATCGCATTTCTCTGAATCGCTCTGAAATTGATCCAGCTAGCAGTTATCTGATTGTTTGAATAATCCCTTCGGTATTGCGTCTCGTCCATCTTGATGATTTCGACGAGGGATAATGAAGGACCTACATATCCGATATCGGTTCTCGGCCGTTTGGCTGTGACATTCCGGTTTGCCGGACAAATATCCTGACATATGGTGCAACCATAGAGACGGTTGCCCCAGACGCGGGCGATTTCATTTGGCAGCACTCCATACCAGTTAGTGCGCGCCTGAATGCAAAGCCTTCGGTCAATTACATAGGGCTCGATAATGGCTTTGGTTGGACAAGCCTCAATACAGATGGTGCAATCGCGGCAGCCGGCATCAATCGGTGCATCCGGTTCGATTTCGAGGGTGTTTACTATTTCGCCGAGGACGATCCACGACCCGAATGTTTGGTTTATCATGATACTGTGCTTGCCGTAGTAGCCGACACCGCATTGCTGGGCGATCGGCTTTTCTGCGATCCCGCCGTTCGAATAGACCATGCATTCGGCTGCATGCCTTTTCTCTAAGACCTGAGCAATTTTCCTCAAACGCTTTCTAAGATCGGAATAATGATTCCGCCATGTATAGCGGGCGATCAAGCCATAAGGATCCCCTGATGTGCCGTTATTAATCTCTTCGTCCGTAAGGTAACACTGGCAAGCGGCAACAATAGATTTCGCTCCCGGAAGAACTGAGCGAACATCGCAGAATTCATCAATGTTTCTGCGGTGCCAATGTTCGTTTGGCAGATACAAACCAGCGTTCTTCTGTTGTTTAATACGGGCGGCGGCATCGAGCAAGGGTTGTGCCCCTGCGATCTTTATTGTGTCGATGCCGAATTCTTGTCCAAGATCCTTTATTTGCTGTGCATCAATCACAAAACAGGAATATCTACTTGAGTAGAATCCCGAGCGGAAAGAATACCAAATAGCCGACAATGAGCAGAATGGGGGCGAGCAAAATGTCGCCGGCGGCAAGCATGATAAATCCGACCACCACCAAGATCAATCCGATTCCGAAAAACAACATATTCTTCTTTGAGAAATTCGCGCTAGTCAGCACCTCTTCCCTTTTTATCAGCTTTTCCTTTTTTTTCTTTTCTTTCTTTGCCATCTCTTGCTCCTTTACTAACTCCGTAATGAAACAGAGCTA
>JBAUFP010000145.1:0-2104 GCA_049679205.1 bacterium
CCTCCAGACAGATTCTGAAAAAGTTACTCAAAGGATGGTTGTCGTTCAGTAAATATGGAATTATAGCATTAATCCCGCCCTTGGTTTCAAGGGCGGGATATCCCACATCAATGATCTAAAGGTTTGTTTAGTTCGCTCAATTCCCTGGATAGTATTACACGAAGACTAGTTCATCTTTGTTATTTTCAACCGCCGTTCTTTGAGCCCGGTCTTCATAACAAAGTAGTAATTGCCTTGAGGTAATTTCTTGCCGTGTGTAGCAGTGCCATCCCAGAATACTACATAATTACCCGTCGCTTGCGTCTTGTTTATCAGGGTCGTGAGCCTTCTACCTGATACGTCGTAGATAGAGAGGTTCACACGCGCTGGTGAAATAATCGTGTATTTTATTCGCGTCTTATTCTGGAACGGGTTAGGAAATACGGTAAGCGATCCGACATTATCCGCTTCTCTTTCACCAATGCCAACGGGTGCTTGTCCACCTGAAAAGATCACGAGCGGTAAATCTGAGGAAGGTATGCCCAGAGCATTAATGATAGCGGTTTGTTCGGCCGAGGTGAAATGGGCTGTGAAATAGCCCTGCAAGTCCATGGAGGTTGCCTGAAGTAATGCACCTGCGGCGCAATAACCGGCTTCTATTAGCTGCCAGCGATCATCCGTCGCCGCACAATAGACAAAATAAGCAGGTGCGGTTTGAGGTGTTCTCGGTACCGCCGACCTAAGTTGAGGTCTTCGGTCACCGTCAGTTACCCTTTCAATCCGGTGATCTCTTGTTGTCGCTTGTCCAGAAGGTAACCGGATGTGATATCGTTCTACGCCCTCGGGGCGGACAATATAGATGCGCCCGGTCAGGTAGTAGTTGGCAACAGCAGATGCTGCGGTGATTCCTGCACGATTGCTGGATGTATTGTGTGGCGTGTTCCCGTATGACGCCCATGCGATCTGAGAAAGCTGCTCAAGGCTGAGTTCGTTACTTGAGAATTCGTCACCATAACGCAGGTCAGCAAGGGCGTTTTCCAAGAGCACTGGGCCGTCGGTTGAGGGGTTGGGCAGACTGCTGTTTGAGGAAATGGCAACGCATTGCGAAGTCACACCGCTGACGGTTCCCATTAATCCATAACAGTTGGCAATCTGAATGCTCAAGGCTGGGTTCCAAGTGCGGTTGGCGTTGTTCCGGGCACTTTCTTTTGGACAGCAGGATGGTTGGCTGCTTGTATTTGTCCAGAAGGAAGTCGTCGCAAGGTGGGCATAGTGAAGAGCGGTGCCTGCATCCTCGGCAAGCTCGCTCGCGACACCAACTTCAAAGGCAGTATTTGCTTCCGACATGTGATTTCCTGCAAGATGAAGGATGATGTCATGTAGTACTGGATCATAGTAATATACATTATCACTACGGGCAACGTAGATTGTTCGGTTTGCTCCGATCATTGGTGCCTTGGCGGCCGCCCAGAGAACATTGGCCAGAATTTGATCAGATAAATTTCCGCTGTAGCCGCCATGATATGACCTGCGGCTGTTCATTATTATTTCAGACGAGAACGTGTTTACCTGCACCGGGGGTAAGGCCCTAGATTTATCTAAAATAGTGGGTAGGTTATGCGCTTGGATGCGATTGAATAAGGCGCTTGCTCCTCCGGCCAGTAAAGCTTTCATAAAATCTCGTCGGTTCATACTTCCTCCAATGATCAACTATAATCAATTCTGTTGAGGCGTCAACCTAAAGAACAAGCAGGGTCTATTGAATATGTGACTCAAAGAATCCATTGTCATTGTGTCATTAATAGCGAGCGTTCGGAGCGTTGTGATCGCTTAGAATGTTGGGATCGTTGCAGGGGTATGTTCTCGATGCGCTCCTTACGTCACTTACTCGAACAGTAAATAATATTACCCTTCGAGCCTGTCGAGAAGAGTCGAAAAAGGCGAAGCCGTCGTGAGATTGCTTCCTCCACCTGAGGCGGACATGCAAAGACGGAGAGTAAGGCGCGAGTGTTCGCTGAAAAGAACAAATTATTGACACAGTGTTCAGGTTAGATAAACTTTAGAAGCAAGGAGGTTTTATATGATAAATCTGATGGCAATAGCCTTTTTGGTTGTTTGTTTTGCC
>JBAUFP010000146.1:0-7158 GCA_049679205.1 bacterium
ACGCAGAGCTTTCCCGCGAATATAAGAAACTGGAGCAACTCGTCAGAAAATATAGAGAACAGGATAAGCTAGCTAAAGAAATTGAAGGCGTACATGAAATGTTGAGCAGTGCTGAACCCGAACTGAGAGATGTTGCACAGAGGGAACTGGAAGTCTTGGAAGGACGGCTTAGCGCAGTGGAGAACGCAATCGAGGATATGTCTAACCCTTATTATGAGGAATTTCAGAAAAACTGCATTGTTGAAATAAGAGCTGGCGCCGGAGGTGATGAGGCTTCTTTATTTGCCGCAGATCTGTTCAGAATGTATCAGAAATACGTTGAGTATCACCGGTTTAAATCCGAAGTGCTGTCTTCGCACCCGAGTGAAATCGGCGGGTTCAAGGAAATTATTTTCCTGGTGGTCGGGAAAAATGCTTACCGGCTTTTCCGCTATGAGAAGGGTGTGCATCGAGTCCAGCGTATACCTAAAACAGAAGCCGGGGGCAGAATTCACACTTCAACCGCGACTGTTGCCGTATTACCAGAGATTGAAGAGGCACAGCTCGCGATCGATCCTAATGACTTGCGCGTTGACACTTTCCGGGCAGGAGGTCACGGCGGGCAGAACGTCAACAAGGTTTCTTCGGCGGTCCGGCTAAACCATCTTCCGACCGGTATGGTGGTGGTTTGTCAAGATGAGCGATCCCAGCACAAAAACCGGGAAAAGGCAATGAAGATACTACGCGCGCGGTTGGCCGAGGCCGAACAGCAAAAAAGGGACGCCGAGATAAGCAAGCAGCGTCAAAAACAGGTTGGTACCGGCGACCGGAGCGAGAAGATAAGGACCTACAATTTTCCGCAAAACCGCATTACCGACCACCGGATTGGACTGACAATATACAACCTGGAACATATTCTGGATGGTGATCTGGATGAGATCATTAAAAAGCTCGAACAACATGAGAGAACTAGTCACGGCAGTAAGTAAAGAATTAGCAATAGCCCGTAACGAGGCAGAACTGGTCATCGCTACTCTGATGCACCGTCCACGGTTTGAGTTATACATGTCTGACACAATGGAAGAGAGGGAAAAGGAAATCCTGTGGTCAAAGATAAATCAATTGAGGAAAGGTATGCCTATCGAATACATAACCCAACGCGTGCAGTTTCGGGAGTACACATTGAAAATCGACCCCGGGGTTTTCATCCCGCGTCTGGAAACCGAATATTTCGTCGAACTCATACCGAAGATGTTGTCGCGTATCCCGAGGACAATTCTTGAAATTGGTACAGGTTGCGGGGCAATCAGTATTGCGCTTGCCCGCTTTTTTCCCCATGCCGAAGTTCTTGCTACTGATATCTCAATCGCTGCCCTCGAGAATGCGCTTCAAAATATAGAAGATTTGGATTTGGAGTCACAGATAAGTATTGTCCAGAGCAACATGTTTGACGGCTTGATCGGCAAATTCGACCTCATTGTTTCTAACCCGCCCTATGTACCGAGTGCGCGAGTACATAAATTACCGCGGAGTGTGCGGGAATTCGAACCGCTGGCAGCGATCGATGGCGGGGAACAGGGCTTGGAGTTTATCAATAGAATAATTCTCGAGGGCCGAGGAAATTTAGGCAATGATGGAGTCATGGCACTGGAAATAGATGAGGAGTCAGTCAATACTCTAAAGAAATTCCTGGGTGAGCAAAATATTAAATCGTTTGCATTTTGTCGTGATTTATTCAGCAAATATAGGTATTTATTCACTGGAGCAATCAATGAAGAAAGCTAAGATTGTTGTGAATACAAAGAAACCTCAAGCGAGGAAGAATCTGCAGTTCGCTGAGCAAGCACTGCGCGCAGAAGGTTTTGAGATTTCGCAAAAACCGGATTTTATTGTGGCGCTGGGTGGGGATGGAACTTTACTTACGGCGGCCAACTCATACGGCAAAAAAGGGATCCCGATCCTCGGTGTTAATATAGGGGGTCTGGGTTTTCTTACTAATGTGACCTTTGGAGAATTCACCAAGACGCTGGTGGAAATATTGGAGAAGAAGTACAAGATCGAGAAGCGTATGGTACTGAAGGCGGTTTTTGATGGCAAGAGATTCTATGCGCTGAACGATTTTACTATAAGCACGCGTGTGCCGGGTCGGGTCGTCGAGTTTTCGGCGGTCATCGATAATGAATACGTATGCAGATTCATCGCTGATGGTATGATCGTCGCTACACCAACCGGCTCGACTGCCTACTCGCTGGCGACGGGCGGCCCAATTATGCTACCCGACACGGAGTCGATAATAGTGACGCCGATTGCGCCACATACGCTTTCGGTGCGTCCGATTGTTTTACCTCCGACGAGCAAGGTTGCGATTCAGATCGGTAAGAAAGGGACTGCAGTGTTAGTGGCAGATGGCCAGCGGCGTAAATTGGTTCGGAAGAACCATACGATCACGTTCAGCAAAGCTGACTACCACGTTAAGCTGATAAAACCATTGCACACTACCTTTTTCAAAACACTGAGGGAAAAAATGCAGTGGGGTGGGCGAGAAGATGCTTAAGCTTTTGAGAGTGCGGGATTTCGCTCTCATGGAAGATGTTACGCTTGAATTAGAAGACGGCCTCACCGTGGTTACAGGAGAGACCGGAGCAGGCAAGTCAATGGTTGTCAGTGCCATTGCGTCTCTCTGTGGTACAAGGATTGACGATGATGCTATCCGAACCGGTAAGGGTTCTTCGGAAATAACTGGCGTCTTTGATGCTAATTCGGTTATCAGGGAACGTCTTAAAGAATCAGGTATAGAAATCGAGAATGAAATGATCGTCCGCAGGAATATCGAACGGGGGAAACGTCAGAATTCGTATATCAACGACCGTATGGTCAGCCTCAATTTCCTGCGCGAGATTGCACAGAACATGGTTGATCTCATCGGCCAGCATGAGAATCAGTCACTGTTTGATAAAAAAAATCATCTGGCGCTCCTGGATGCGTATGCAAAACTGGATATGTTAAGATCGGAGTACCAGAATTGCTACAGCGATTACCGGGATTTTCAGAAAAAGCTCAGGATGTTGCTGGAACAAATGGAAGCGAGGGATGAGAGGCTTGATTATCTACGGTTTCAGATTGATGAAATCGAGAAGTCAAATCTAATTGCCGAGGAGGAAGAGGAATTAATTCTCGAGAAAAACTTGCTGCTGACCAGCGAAAAGCGTACATTGTTGACCGGCGAGATAATAGATGATCTGTATGAACAGGATGGTTCGGTGGTTGAAAAATTGTCGAAAATAAGGAAATCATTCGACGAACTCAGCAATTTGGATCCTCAGTTGAGTCAGAATAAAGAGAGAATAGATGACATTACTTCGACAATTGACGAAATATACCGTACGATGAGTAGTTATGGAAGCAAAATCGAGTTTTCCCAAGAGAGACTCGACGAGGTGATTGGTCGATTAGATACAATTGGCAAAATGAAAAAGAAGTATGGAAAATCGATACAAGAAATACAGGGTTATTTGAAAAGGATGAAGGATGAGTTGACCATGATTGAAACCCGAGACGAGGAGATAGAGAAAACGAAGAAGAGAATTGCCGAAATCGAAAAAAAGGTTCATGAAAAGGCTGATAGTTTATCATCAAAACGGCGCGAAGCTGCGGTTGACTTGAGAAAAGAGATAATTAAACTACTACAACAGCTGGGTATGGAAAAGGCAGGTTTCGAGATAAGATTCGGGGAAGCTGATATTGGGATCCAAGGCAGGGACGATGCGGAATTCTATATTTCCACCAATCCCGGGGAGCAGTTGAAACCCTTGAGGAAAGTGGCATCGGGGGGTGAGATTTCGAGAATAACCCTGTGTTTGAAGGCGATACTGTCTGATGTGGATAAGATTCCAACCGTGATTTTCGATGAGGTTGATATTGGCATAGGAGGCAGGATCGCTGAGTCGGTTGGTGCTTTGCTGTCGAAAGTGAGTATGAATCACCAGATTGTTTGTATAACCCATCTGCCGCAGATCCCGGTGTTTGCGAAGAATCATGTGCTGGTCCGAAAACAGATTAAAGGAAAGGCAACCTTTACACAAGTAATGCGATTGGCAGAAGGCGAGCGGAAAATGGAAATCGCGCGGATGCTCGGTGGAAAGAAAATTACCCCTAAGACAATTGCTCACGCGGATGAGATGCTGCAAAAGAATAAGAAATAGAAATGGATAACAATAATCAGTATAATATGACAATCTCAAATATTATCACGATTTCACGGCTTGTGCTCTTGCCTTTTATCATTTATTTTTTGCTTGCTGAACAGCGACTAGTAGCTTTTGTAATTATGTTGGTTTCCTTGTTTTCTGACGGCCTTGATGGTTACCTGGCAAGAAAATTGAACCAGGAATCAAGACTTGGAAAGTTCCTCGACCCGTTGTGTGATAAAATTTTCCTCGCCGTAGTGCTCATAACTTTACTCTACATAAAGGCGGTACCATTGTGGGCGGTGCTGGTGATTGTGCTTAGGGATTTTCTTATTCTACTCGGTAGTTATATTCTCCTGAAGAGTAAGGCAGTTGTCGAGCCGTCAAATGCATTCGGCAAGATTACAGGATTTATTTTCGGGTCAATGATACTAGCTTTCACGATTGGCTGGGCGTTAATTGGCAATATCTTTATGTATCTCAGCATTCCTGTTATGGCTATAGCATTCATAAGTTATTCAGTAAATTATATGAGAATAATGAAAGGAGTATAATGAAACCCATATTTTTCACCAAGATGGAAGGAACTGGTAACAACTTCTTGATCATCGACAACCGAAACGGATATCTTACGGTGAACGTCACCGAAGAGAGTGTCACTGATTTCGCGAAAAAACTCGCTGACTTCCAGTTGGGCGCAGGTTCAGACGGCGTGATTCTCTTAGAACAGTCAGCTGAATTCCCTTTTGAGATGCGCTATTTCAATCGCGATGGTAGTGAGGCTGTGGCATGTCTTAACGGTGCTCGCTGCGTCGCTAGCTATGCCTACCGGCTTGGTTTGATAAGAGATAAGGGTAAGTTTGCTTCGGCGTCTGGTCCGTTGGGATACTACTACAAAAACGGCGAAGTCAGTGTCGAAGTGGCACCACCCGTTGACGTGAAATTGAACTTCAGTTTCACGGTGAGCAGGAAAAAATACAATGCGAATTTTTTGCGTATCGGCGTACCGCACTGCGTAATATTCGTTGACGATTTCAGGAAGGTGGATGTGAAGACGCTGGGGGAAGCGATCCGGAATCATAAGACGTTTAAACCCGAAGGTACAAACGTGGATTTCGTAAAGGTGGAAAAAGATGGTCTTCAGGTAAGAACCTATGAACGTGGGGTCGAAAATGAGACGTTGTCTTGTGGAAGTGGTGCTCTAGCTTCGGCGTATATCGCAACCAAGCTATTCATGACGCAATCACCGGTAGTGTGTCGAACCAAAGGCGGCGACTTGGTCGTTACCATAAAAGATAAGTTGTATCTGGAAGGTCCGGCTAAGTATATTTACGATGGAGTGTATTATACAGACTGATTTTAGTATTCAACGATCACTTCAACCGGAAAAAAACACCAGCCGTTATATAGAAGACATACCCCCTTATTGATTCTAATTCTTGGCTGCTGAGTAGCAGTGAAAAAGGTGGTTTGGTAAGAGCACTGGATTCCATTCGGATCGAATATTTCTTCGTAAAAGAATACTCGTAGCCGAACAGGGCACCAAGGGCGGCTGGAGAATTGCGGACGCCTATCCAGTAGACGTTTCTTGATGGTTTTCGGTTATGTAACAACACACTTAGTTGATAGAAAGTGAGTTTGTTTAAGTCACCTCCGGCATCCCACTCACCTCCGCTTACTCCAACCGCAAAACTGATTGGCGAGAAGTTCAGCCGTAGCGTGAGATTAGCACTGTTGTACTGAAACCCAAGATAAGGCTTAAAGAGAAATACAAAACCTTCGGTACCGGAAACATGCCAGGCGGTCGGAAAAGAGATCAGTTCAATACCACCGATGCCACTTATCTTTCCGTGAGCATAGTAAGCGTTGTGAAAAAGGCTGAAACTGGTCGTCGGATATGTTTTGATGTAGATCGTATCTTCATGTTCGCTGACCCCCCAGATGTTAAGCGCGGGCGCTATTCCTAGTTCGTGAATTTCACCGACCCGATTGTAGGGCGCGACCATTTCATTTTGTGCATGCGGGGAGTACACTACGGGTGCGCAACTTCCAATGAAGACTGATTCTAGTAGTAAACAACTACAAAGCAAACATTTCCGAGAGCTCTTCATGTCTCCTCCTCCATGGTAAGACATACGTGGAGCATAAATGCTCCAGGGATGTGTACTACACGCTGAAAACCTGTTTAATTTTGTCTAACGCCCACTCCAGCTCTTTTTTCTTGATGATCAGCGGTGGAGCGAAACGGACGACCATATCATGTGTCTCCTTGGCAAGAATACCCAGTTCCATTAGTTTCTCACAATATGGTCTTGCCTTTTCGGTCAACTCGATGCCGATCAATAGTCCCTTACCTCTTACCTCCCTGAATTTTGGATTTTGTATTTTTTTCAATTCGTTCATGAACCAGTTCCCCAGTTCGTAGGCATTATCGCAGAGTTTTTCCTGCACGATCACATCAAGTGCTGCTGTCCCGATCGTTGAAGCGAGCGGATTGCCGCCAAAGGTCGAACCATGGTCACCGGGTTTTATAACATCCATGAGAGCATTATCACAAGCAATAGCTGAGACCGGATAGAATCCACCGCTCAGGGCTTTGCCCATGATGAGGATATCCGGCCTAACTCCTTCATATTCACAGGCAAATAACCTGCCGGTCCTACCCAGTCCCGTCTGAATTTCGTCATCGATGAGCAGCACGTTGTATTGCTTGCAGATATCCCCACATTTCTTTAAATAGCCGTCTTCAGGAACAATAACGCCACCCTCACCCTGAATCGGTTCGATCAGAAACCCGATGGTGTTATCATTGATAGCATTCTCGAGTGCCGGTATATCGTTGTATGGAATTACCTTGAAGCCTGGAGTGAAAGGGCCAAATCCATCACGGTATTGCTTTTCTGATGAGAACCCAACAATAGTCGTTGTGCGACCATGGAAATTGTTCTCGCAGACGATTATTTCCGCAGCATCTTTTCCTACTTTCTTCTTT
>JBAUFP010000147.1:0-8199 GCA_049679205.1 bacterium
ATATCTTGTCTTTTGTCTTGAGGCTGAGCATGTCATCGATGCCAATTGTCAAGCCGGATTGAGTAGCCAGTTCAAAGCCGAATCGTTTGAGCTTATCGAGCACGTCGATGGTTTTTTCGGTTCCGAATTTGTCGAGCGATTCGTCGACCATTCCAGACAGTACCTTTTTGTTGATTTCGACGTTTTTGAAGCGCATTTCGATTGGCAGGAGTTCATTAAAGATAACCCTTCCCGGTGTGGTTTCGATTACCTTGTCACCGAACACGTATTTTATCGGTTCTTGGTATGTGATTGCATTGTGCTGTAGCGCGTTGTTGATTTCGTCCACCGAAGAGTAGGCCCGCATTGTTTTCTTGCCGTTTTTTCTCAACTTGGTGAGGTAGTGAAGACCGATAACCATATCCTGGGTCGGCGCCATCAAGGCGCGTCCGTTACCCGGTGAGCGAATGTTGTGTATTGAGAGCATGAGTAGGTATGATTCCATAATCGCTTCCGGAGAGAGGGGGACATGGACACTCATCGTATCACCATCAAAGTCGGCATTATAAGGATGACAGACCAGAGGATGTATCGCGATTGCTCTTCCTTCCCGTAGTACTGGCAAGAAAGCCTGGATCGATACGCGATGAAGAGTGGGGGCTCGGTTGAGTAATACCGGGTGGTGTTTGATAATGTCATCCAGGATTTCGTATACCTCGGTAGACCGTGCACGGACCAGTCTGCGCGCACTCCTTTCTGAGTCCACGACACCACGTTCTTCTAACTTACGGACGATCATCGGCTTGAACAACTCGAGCGCCATTTCTTTGGGAATACCGCATTGATATAGCTTCAGCGTTGGGTCGACAACGATTACCGATCTGCCCGAGTAGTCCACCCTCTTGCCCAATAGGTTCCTGCGGAA
Organism: bacterium; assembly: GCA_049679205.1. Taxonomy (GTDB): domain Bacteria; phylum Hydrothermota; class Tepidihabitantia; order SM23-42; family SM23-42; genus SM23-42. The sequence continues at coordinate 905 of JBAUFP010000147.1, forward strand.
CCTTCCTTGTTTACCTTTCAGCGCATCGGCAAGTGATTTGAGAGGTCTATTGCCCCGTCCCTTTATCGGTCGGCTGCGTCGTGAGTTATCAAGCAGTGCATCAACAGAATCCTGGAGCATTCTCTTTTCGTTGCGAATGATCACTTCAGGCGTTTTAATACCCGAGGTAATCGATTTGACTCGATTATTACGCGTGATAACGCGTTTATAGAGATCGTTGAGATCAGATGTTGCGTAACGCCCGCCTTCCAGCGCTACGAGCGGCCTGAGGTCGGGTGGTATGACCGGAATCCGGGTCAGAACCATCCACTCCGGTCGATTTCCTGATAAACGGAATGCTTCCACGAGTTTCAATTTCTTGAGTAGTTGAACCCGTCGTGCTTGAAGTGTTTCTTTTTCCAATCGGATGCGTAGGTCTGACGAGAGGTTTTCCAGATCAATCTCCTTGAGTAAGTCATATATGGGCTGTCCACCCATATCAGCTTTGAACCCTTCGAATTTCTTTATCGCTTCCTGGTACTCTTCTTCGATCAACACCTCGCCTTTTCTGTATGGTGAATCACCAGATTCGAGAACGATATAGGCTTCATAATTGAGTATTGCTTCGAGTTGATTGATCGATAGATCCATGAGCAGCCCGATTTTGCTCGGCGAGATTTTGTAATAGAACAAATGAGCAACCGGTACGGCTAGGTTAACGTGACCCATCCTGTCGCGACGTACTGATGAGGTTGCCACCTCGACGCCGCATCTTTCACACACCGTCCCACGGTACTTAGCTTTTTTGTATTTGCCACACGAGCATTCAAAATCCTTTACCGGCCCGAAAATCCGTTCGCAGAACAGGCCGTCTTTCTCCGGTCTCTGTGTTCGGTAATTAATGGTGTCGGCGCGCGTTACCTCGCCGCGCGACCAGGACTGTATTGTTTCGGGCGATGCCAGGGAGATCTTTATTACGTCGTAATCAAGGAGGTCAAGGCTCTCATAGGTTTTACTTCTCATCAGATTCCTCCATCTTTTCAAGGGTTATATTGAAACACAAACCTTGAAGTTCTTTTAACAGGACATTGAACGAAGCTGGAGCTCTTGGTCTTGGAGGATTCTTGCCCCTTATCAGTGCTTCGTACATCGCAGCTCTTCCCGCAACGTCATCAGACTTGACCGTTAGCATCTCCTGAAGCGTGTAGGCTGCACCATATGCCTCCAGTGCCCATACTTCCATCTCGCCCAGTCGCTGACCGCCGAATTGAGCTTTGCCGCCGAGTGGTTGTTGAGTTATTAACGAATAGGGACCAGTGGATCGGGCATGGATTTTCTCGTCAACCATGTGGATTAGCTTCATCATGTACATGTTCCCAACTGTTACCTTGGATTCGAAAAGCAGTCCGGTTCTACCATCTTTCATTTCGATCTGTCCGTCTTCGGGTAAATCTGCTTCTTTGAGCTTCTCTTTGAGTTCCTCGATAGTAGCTCCGTTGAAGATGGGTGTTATGGCATAGAATTTTAACTTTTCCGCAGCCCAGCCAAGATGGGTTTCGAGAATCTGCCCGACGTTCATACGGGATGGTACACCCAGTGGGTTGAGCACGATGTCAACCGGCGTGCCATCGGGGAGAAAAGGCATGTCCTCTTCGGGCATGATTTTGGCCACCACTCCCTTATTCCCGTGACGGCCAGCCATCTTGTCACCGACTGCAATGAGTCTTTTCTGTGCAAGGAAAACCTTGATGATTTTCAGAACGCCGTGAGGCAGCTCATCACCCTTCAGCAATTTGTCTTCCTCGTTTTTCTTATCCGCAATCACTTGAAGTAGTCTTTCCTCGCTTTCGCTTGCGATTCTGGTCACCTCTTCATTGATGTTATTGTTCGTTACAAACTTAGTATCGGCAGCAACCTTTATTGCGTTGAGGTTGTCGAAGAAGGTGTCCTCGAATGTTCTGCCTTTTGTCAGGATTATTTTTTCCTTTTCATCACGCACTGATGATGCGGCCGCTTTACCAGACAAGAGGTCTTTCAATTGACTGTTTCTGATATCAGTGATCTCCTTCTGGAGTGAATCGAATTCATCCTGGATTTTCTTTCTCCGGTCTTCTTCAACGCTCTTGGCAAGGGGATCGGTGGTCTTACGTGTCAGTACCTTACGGTCGATAACTGTGCCCTCAACGCCCGGTTCAATTCTCAGTGAAGTGTCGCGCACATTTGTTGCCTTTTCGGCAAAGACTGCCCGCATCAATCTTTCTTCAGGTGTCAGTTCAGTTTCACCCTTGGGCGTAATTTTACCGACGATTATATCATCGGGACCAACTTCGGCTCCAATGCGGACGATGCCGAATTCATCTAGATCCTTGAGTAGAAAATCAGAGAGTCCAGGGATGTCTCTGGTTACTTCCTCGGGTCCGAGTTTGGTTTCTCTTACTTCACAAGTACATTCTATGATGTGTATAGAAGTGAAGGTGTCGTCCTTCAGCATCCGCTCGCTTATGACCACAGCGTCTTCGAAATTGTATCCGAGGAAGGGCATGAAAGCGACCAAAACATTCTTACCCAGGGCTAATACACCGTCTTTCGTGGCATACCCATCAGCCAACACGTCATTTTTCCGTATTTTCTGACCGACCGTAACCAATGGTCGTTGGTGAATACACGTGTTTTGGTTTGACCTCACGAATTTTGACAGTTGATATCGTTTCTTTATTTTCTTGCTGGTTTCGACGACGATCTTTCCGGCGTCAACGTAATCAACCTTACCATCCTCTGTGGCGAGCAGTAGTATACCGGAATTTTTGGCGATACGTTCTTCCATACCTGTTCCCACATGCGCGATATCAGGATCGATAAGGGGCACTGCTTGCCGCTGCATATTTGAACCCATCAGAGCGCGATCAGCATCGTCATGTTCAAGGAACGGGATGAGCGAAGTTGTGGGACTGAATACCTGTTCCGGAGATACATCCATGAGATCTACTTCGCTCGGCGGCAATATTGGAAAATCGTCGCGGCGACGGCACAAGACCTGATCGGTGGCAATTCTTCTCCGGTTGTCGATCGGAGTATTGGCCTGAGCAATGGTATATTTGTCTTCCTCATCGGCGCGCAGATACATGACTTCGTCGGTTATGCGACCATTTTTCACAATCCAGTAAGGGGCGAGTATAAAGCCATACTTGTCGATCTTGGCGAAGCTTGCTAGGCTCGAGATCAAGCCAATGTTCGGACCTTCGGGCGTTTCAATCGGACAAATTCGTGAATAGTGTGAGTAGTGCACATCGCGTACTTCAAAGCCCGCAGTCTGGCGCGTTAATCCACCCAATCCGAGAGATGAAATACGCCTTTTATGAGTCATCTCAGACAGCGGGTTTGTTTGCTCCATGAATTGCGAGAGCTGAGAAGTCGTAAAAAACTTATTGATTATATTAGACACCAACCTCGGGTTGATAAGATCCTGGGGAGAGAGTCCTGATTCATCCATCAAAGACGCGCGTTCCTTGATATTCTGTTTGAGTTGTTTTATTGCCAATCTGAATTGTTCGCCTAGTAGTTCTCCGACACGCCGTACACGGCGGTTGCCCAGATGGTCAATGTCATCGGGCTCAAACTCTCCCGCCGCGAGCAAAAACAGACGGCGAAATATCTCCAGTAGATCGTCGATAGTAAAATCATGTCGCTTTGCGCGATCAGTGGTTCCCAGTCTCATGTTCAATTTGAAACGTCCCACATCGCCCAGATTAAAATGACTGAGATCGAAGAGGATATTGTTGATATAGGAGATCGCGATGTCCAGGGTCGGTGGTGCCATGGAGCGCAGCAGGGTGTAGATTTTTTTGGCCGCTTCCTCTTTGGAATGCGTGCGATCCTTCTTGAGTGTGTTGGTAAGGATGGTCACGCCCTGATGGTGCGAGTCAATGATTGTTACTTTCTTCACTTCTTTATGAGTGAGGAATTCGATATTCGGACCATCGAGCAATTCTCCAGCCGGTAGGATGATATTGTCTTCCTGGACAATGTCTTCCGCGGTGAAGAAGTTCTCAGCGTGTTTAAGGTCAACGGATTTAACTGGGAAGAAGAGTTTGATTATCTCAGCATTTGTTTCAAACCCAAGGCTGCGCAGGAACATTGTCCCGACCAGTTTCTTGCGTCGGTCGAGGATCGCGTGCAGCGTACTTGCATGGTCGACGAGGAATTCTACCCATTGACCACGATAGGGTATTACCATTGATGAAAAGCTTTTGCTATCTTCGCTGAAATAGACACCGGGCGAGCGATGGATTTGATTCACCACAACTCTCTCGACGCCATTGATGACAAATGTCCCGCGGGCGGTCATTAATGGCAGATCACAGAGATAGATTTCCTGCTCGGTGATATCGTGCAATTCACCATCTTCTTCTTTACTTACTAATCGAAAGCTCACCTTCAAGGGCAATCCATATGTTGCCCCTTTCTCAATTGCCTCATTCGCCGAATATTTCTCAGTGCCGAAACGGTGTGAGTTATACAGAAGTTGATAACGGTTGTGAATGTCGGACACAGGAAATTCTTTGGCAAAGACCTCTTTGATCGTCTTCGTCATAAATTGGTCGTAGGATTCGTGTTGAACCTCGAGCAAGTGAGGCATGACGAAACTGGATTTTCGTTTAGAAAAATCAGCAATGTTCATCATAATTTTTTCTTTCTACACAAATGTAGGTGAAAGATTATGGTTATTACCGGTAACTAACACTGTATCAGGTTATTTCAACTCGATAGTAGCACCAACCTCCTCGAGTTTACTCTTCATATTCTGTGCTTCTTCTTTCGTCACACCCTCTTTTACGGCTTTGGGAAGGTTGTCAATCAAATCCTTGGCTTCTTTTAAACCGAGCCCGGTGAGTTCGCGTAGAACCTTTAACACCTGGATTTTTTTGTCACCACAAGAGGTCATGTTCACGTCAAACTCTGATTTCTCTTCGGCCGCTGCCTTGGCGGCTTCGCCGGCCGGTTGCGCAGCAACCTGTACCGGTGCAGCAGCCGTCACGCCAAATTTATCCTGCAAAGCCTTGACTAGTTCCGAGAGGTCGAGTACTGATAAGTTGCCAATTTCCTCAACCAAGGCATCAACACCCTTTTTTACTTTCGCCGTCATTTTGCCTCCTTGTCTTTTTCTTTGATTGCTTCAAGGGTATACATGAAATTTCTAATGATTGATTCTAGAACACCAACAAAATTGCTAATAACGTTTATGGAACCTACGAGTTGGCCATATAGTAATTCCCTGGCTGGTATCCGTGCAAATTCGACGATTCTTGATGTATCAAGGAATTCCCCCTCAACAAAACCGCCCTTCAATTTCAGGTTTTCCGTATTGTTGAGAATCTTGGCCAGAACCACGGGGTCATCAAAGGCAATCGCAAGGCCGGTAGGTCCGATGAAGAGCTCACGGACCGATTTCTCCTCGAACCCCATATCCTTCATTGCCAAGTACGCGAGGGTATTCTTTAGTACTACATACGTCGCGTTATTCTTTCTGAGTTCACGGCGCAGTCCTTCGAGATTCTTTACAGCCAGGCCAGTGAAATCCGTGAAATAGAACGCCTTTCCTGGTTTCAGGCGTTCTTTCAACTTGTCTATGTACTCCAGGTTCTTTTGAGAAGGCATCAGATACCTCCTTTTCTGACGTGTTCGAGCAGGGGTTTTTCGTCTACCGCAATCCCAGGACCCATCGTTGAGGAGAGCGTGACCGATCTTATCAGGTTACCTTTAACACTTTGCGGTTTGGCAGCCACGATGTCTTCCATCAAGACCAAGATGTTCTCGCGCAATTCTTGCGCATCGAAGCTTTTTCGACCTACTGGTATGTGAACACAACCGGTCTTGTCAGTCTTGAATTCTACCTTGCCCTTTTTCAGCGCTTTTACCTGACTGGCGATTTCAAACGTAACCGTGCCTGCTTTTGGTGAAGGCATCAGGCCTTTTGGACCCAGTATCCTGCCAAGCTTGCTGATATCTGACATGACATCTGGGGTAGCCATTATTATGTCCACGTCACTCCAGCCACTCTTGATTTTTTCAATGTATTCATCGAAGCCTGTATAATCGGCTCCTGCGTTCTTGGCTTCTTCTTCTTTTTCTCCCTTGGCAAGGACAAGAATTCGTTTTGTCTTGCCAGTTCCATGGGGTAGGTTAGAGAAGCCACGGATAAACTGATCTGTCTTCTTGGGGTCAATATTCAGCTTTATCGAAACATCGATCGATTCGTCGTATTTGGCGTTGGCTGTCTCTTTAGCTTTCTCTACCGCCTCATCCAAGTCGTATTTCCTGGTTTCTACTTTCTTCCGGTTCTCGACGTATCTCTTTGACCGCTTCATTGGTCCTCCACCACAATGCCCATACCGCGCGCCGTGCCCTCGATGATCTTCATAGCCTGTTCGATTGAATTTGCGTTCAAGTCCTTCATCTTACGCTGAGAAATCTCTTTTATCTGCGCCCAAGTTACCGTGCCGACCTTTTCTCGATTGGGCACCGGCGAACCCTTGGCAATACCGGCAGCTTGTTTGAGCAACACGGCGGCCGGCGGGCTCTTCAGCACATAAGAAAACGTTCGGTCATTATATATTGTGACCACGGCGGGTACCACCAATCCAGCAAGATTTTTTGTCTCAGCATTGAATGACTTACAAAAATCCATGATGTTAACACCGTGCTGGCCAAGCGCAGGACCAACTGGAGGAGCCGGGGTAGCACCACCCGCAGGGATTTGCAGTTTCACTGTTGCGATTACTTTCTTTGCCATCTTTCTCCTTACAAACTCTTAAGTTGATGAAAACCTAATTCGATTGGCGTTGTGCGGCCAAAAATCACCACCAGTACCTTGACTTTTTCACGTTCTGGATAGATATCTTCAATGGTGCCGATGAAGTCAGTGAATGGTCCATCGGTTACAGACACGCGTTCACCTTGAGCAAAGGGAATCTTCGTCACAACTTTTTCTTTTGATTCCTGAACCTGTTTTAAAAGCTCTTCAACTTCATTGTCGCCCAGTGGTATTGGTTTAGTCTTTGAGCCGAGAAAATGAGTGACTCCACTTATTGAATTGACAAGGCGCAGGGTTTCATCATTGCCAACCATTTCGATGACTATGTAGCCTGGATAAAGGCGTTTCTCTTCCACTACTTTCTTACCCTTCTTGATGCGCACTTGATTTTCGACGGGGATGACGATTTTGCCGAAGGATTCTTCCACGTGCTGTTCCTTGATAATCTTTTCCAGGATTCTCTTGACCTTGTGTTCGTGCCCGGTCAGAGTGTGAACCACGTACC
>JBAUFP010000148.1:0-5232 GCA_049679205.1 bacterium
CCCTGTGATTGTAAAGGCGTCTATGGGTGGCGGCGGCAAAGGAATGCGAATTGTTCGTGACGAAAAAGAACTCGAGGCGAGCATACAGGCGGGAAAACGAGAAGCAAAGAGTGCTTTTGGTGATGAGACAGTCTACCTGGAAAAGTACATTGAGCGGCCGCGTCATATTGAATTTCAGGTTCTGAGGGACCAACATGGTAATGTAGTACATCTATTCGAGCGCGAGTGTTCAATACAGCGGCGCCATCAGAAGATAATTGAAGAAACACCATCAACTGCCCTCGACGAAGGACTGCGTCACAAAATGGGGGAGTCGGCCAAGAAAGTCATTGAGATAGCCGGGTACACGAATGCCGGTACCGTGGAGTTTCTGCTTGATGAAAGCCGAAAATTCTATTTCCTTGAGGTGAATGCAAGGGTACAGGTTGAACATCCCATTACAGAAATGGTAACCGGTATTGATTTGGTCCGCCAGCAGATACTCATCGCAGCTGGAGAGAAGATTGAGATAAGTCAGAATGATATCGAACAACGCGGTCATGCTATTGAAGCGAGAATATACGCCGAGGACCCGGAGAACAACTTCTTGCCGTGTCCCGGTAAGATCCTATTCCTGAACGAGCCAAGTGGTCCAGGTATCAGAGTTGATTCTGGTATATATGGAGGCTGGAATGTACCGCCACACTACGACCCGATTTTGTCAAAGCTTATTGTCTGGTCAGAGGATAGGGAGACGGCGATAAAGCGGATGTCCAGGGCATTGGCAAATTATATAATCATCGGAATCAAGACCAACCTCGGCTATCTGAAGCGCGTTATGGACACGGAGAAGTTTTCCGATGGCAATTATCATACTCATTTCATTGATGAGAATGAATCTGAGTTGCGTATGTCAAAGGAGAATCTGCCTGAAATTTTGGCCCTTGCGGCCATGGCGATCGCGGTCAGTGAGCGTAAAGGAACGGTAGTCACAGGAGTTGATGAGGCACAGTATAGCACTACCCCCTGGCAAGAACTGGGTGAGTGGGAAATATGCGGACATTGAGTGGCATTGTTAAGGTCGGCATGACTTATTATTGGGGTTAGGAGCTTTATGCAATATCAACTATCTTACCTGAACAAAGTGCATGATGTTGGTGTCCGACAAGAAAAAGATGAATTCATCGTCACCATCGGGCAGAAGGTATTTAGACTGAAGGATTGTGCAGTGCAGGGATACCAGGTGAGTTGTAGGATCGAGGACAAACCATGCCGGATGTACTTTGCGCAAGACAAGGACAATTATTACCTGGCCATTAACGGAGAGTACTATGTGATGCAACAAGCAAGTGCGCGTAAGCATAGCTTCAAGGGATCAGCCGCGTCTGAAGCAAATATTATCACGTCGCCGATGCCCGGCTTGCTGGTTAAAATGCCGGTTACGGCTGGTAAGGAGGTTAAGGCCGGTGATACACTGGCTATCGTTGAGGCGATGAAAATGCAAAACGAGCTGCGTGCTCCCCGGGACGGTGTTGTGAAAAAGGTGAACTTCAAAGAAGGAGACCAGGTTGATGCGTTTCAAACTATCGTCGAAATTGAACCGCTGGAGCCGCAGTAGACGCAGGATCACTACGTTCGCCCTGTACTTCTGGCGAAGTACGAGGATACTCAATTTTGTAACCAGATACAAGATATGGACAAAATTGGCACAGGAGCCGCAGTATCGCTGTTCTCCAATGAACGTATGCTAAATAAGAAGCACGAAATCCGAAATGCGAAACAATATCAAATGACAGAAATTTTAATTTTAAATGGAGTTTTGGATTTTGGTAATTCGTATTTGTTTCGGATTTCGATATTCGGATTTAGGATTTAAGAAGAATGCATTTCCTGGTGGTTGTTGCTTCGGAAAGACGCAATGGTTATAGCGATCTTTCTATATAGATCTTAAAAGGAGGCAAGATGACATATAAGTACATTCTTACTGAAAGGGCTGAGAAATTAGGCTTCGTGAAGATCAATCGTCCTGATGTGTATAACGCAGTGAATGTCGAAGCGATACTTGAAATGGAAAGTGCCATGCGGGATTTCAATAATGATGAAGGTGTACTAGTCGTTATCATTACCGGAGAAGGGAAATCGTTTGTGTCAGGTTCTGATATATCCAGACTTGTAGAGATGGATTCGCTGAAGGCCCGTGAGTATAGCCAGATCGGCCAGCGAGTGCTCGATTTCATTGAAAAAATGGAAAAGCCCGTTATTGCCGCGATTAATGGCTTTGCCCTCGGTTCGGGTTGTGAATTAGCCATGGCGTGTGACATCAGAATAGCTTCGGAAAAAGCAAAGTTCGGACAGCCAGAAGTGAAGCTGGGTCTTATCCCGGGCCATGCAGGTACCCAGAGGCTGGCACGGCTAGTGGGTGTGGCAAAGGCCAAGGAATTGATATTTACCGGCGACATGATCGATGCCCAGGAGGCATTACGGATTGGACTTGTTAACCGAGTAGTGGCTCCGGAAGTGCTTATGGACGAAGCAAGAAATGTAGCAAAGAAAATCATGGATGTGGGTCCTACTGCCGTACGTATTGCCAAGACAGTCATTAATCTTGGATCCGATGCTAATCTCACGATCGCGAATGCATATGAAACTGAAGCCTTCAGCATACTGTTCTCAACTGAAGAAGCGAAAGAAGGCATGAAAGCATTCTTGGAGAAACGCAAACTCAAATGGGTTTCAGATTCAGACTGATGCATGCGGATACCTATCCGTTTGCTCCACTTTGGTAATGATTTATTAATGGTCGCAACCGGCACTGCGTAATGCTGCACACGTTATATGGAATTTTTGACATGAAATGTTCGAAAAAAAGGAGGTCAGAATGAATATCTATGCAGGCAATTTGCCACGTGAAGCTAGCGAGGAAGATCTGCAAAAGATGTTTGAAGCCTTTGGACAGGTTAAATCTGTTACTATCATCAAGGACAAGTTCAGTGGTGAAGCCAGAGGGTTCGGATTCGTAGAGATGTCCTCTAAAGCCGAAGCCCAAGCGGCTATCGCAGGTCTTAACGGCAAGCAGTTGAAGGGACAAATGCTCACGGTAAACGAGGCACGCCCTCGCCATGAGGGTCGAGGAAGCAGCGAAAGGGGAGGTGGTGGTCGACAATTTCGGTGATCCGTCCTCGGGCTTAACGGATTTATAATAGAGCTTCGCCTAACACAGCATAAAAGGTTTGTGCCTTACGGCATTCACTCAAACCCCGCACCTTTGAGTTCTCTTCTTGACCAAATGCCCTAAAGTGTATTATGACTTATGAATAGAGTAATCGTAATTTCAAAAGTTCAAAGGTGCTGGGCTTCTTTTATGCTCCACTGGTTTCGTTACCGATAACCGATGAACGTTGCCTTTTTATTGTTATCTGTTTAGGTATTTAGGGATTTATCCAAGGAAGGAGGTTTGATGAACTTGGATGAGAGACTTCAGAATGTAACCGTTATTGGCGCTGCAGGTAAGATGGGCAGTGGTATTGGTGTGTTGATTGCTCAGGAGATGGCAAAACTAAGACTGAAACCCGAAAATAAAGGCAAGGTCTATAGCTTGAATTTGATTGATGTGAGTGAACAGGCACTCGACGGTCTCAGGGCATATATGAAGGCCCAACTGTTGAAGGCAGCTGAGAAATCCACCGTGTTGCTTAGAGATTTATATAAGGACCGGGAAAATCTTGTCGAGAACAGCGATATCATTAATGCTTTTGTTGATGATTCGACACGCGTTCTGAATTTTGGTACGGATCTGGGGATGGCTAAGAGGAGCAACCTTATCTTTGAAGCCATATCGGAAAATGAGAAGATAAAGATACAGGTTTATAAGAAATTGAACAAAATGTGCAGCGGGGATGCCCTGTATTTGACAAACACCTCGAGTATTCCGATCGGCTACTTGGATGAAAAGGCCGGTTTGCATGGTCGGCTTATCGGCTACCATTTCTACAATCCGCCGGTAGTACAGAAACTAGTGGAGGTTATTACTGCCGAGGCCACGACCGATGAGCTGAAAGCAGTTGCTCGAGAACTCGGTGAAAGACTGCGTAAGAAGCTTGTTCCGGCAAATGATATCACTGGTTTCATAGGTAATGGTCATTTTATGCGTGACGGTCTGCATGCAATCGCTGAGGTTGACCGGCTCAAGAGTAAATTCCGCTTTACGGGTGCGGTCTATTTGATGAATCGCATTTCGCAGGATTTCCTTGTGCGGCCGATGGGGATATTTCAGCTCATTGATTATGTCGGCATTGATGTCTTCCAGTGCATTTTGAAGGTAATGCGAACGCATCTTGGTGACAATACACTGAGGAGTCGCTTGGTTGATAAGATGGTCAAAGAAAAGGTGCTGGGCGGTCAATATGCAGACGGTTCGCAGAAAAATGGTTTCTTGAAGTATGAAAAAAATCGGCCCGTGGGTATATATGATGTCAGGAAGAAAGAATATTTCCTGATTACTGAAGATTGGAAGAAGAGGATCGACAATAGAATGGGGCCTCTGCCCGAGGGTTTTGCACCCTGGCGCGCGTTGCTTATGGACAGTAAAAAGGAAGAGAAACTGAAAACACATTTTGAACAGCTGAAGAAAATGGATACACTAAGTGCAAAGTTGGCAACAGATTTTCTGAAGAAGACAAAGAATATCGGACAATCACTTGTGCAAAGCGGCGTTGCTAATTCTGTTGATGATGTGAACGCAGTCCTCATGAACGGATTCTTCTGGCTCTACGGACCGATCAACAATTACATTTAAGACACGCAGGAGCGCTGTGCTCGCAGCATGCGCAGGATCGCTACGCTCGCAGGAAACGTCATTGCGAACCGCAGGTGATACTGCGAATCCCGATTCAATCGGGATGATTCTGCGAATTCGCCTCGGGCGAATGATACTGCGTTTACCGCGTTTTTATTGAAAGGAGTTGTTATGTCATTTTTCCGAAAGAAAGTATATGCTTGTGCCGGGTTCTATACTGTTTCATTGGGTACCGGAAGAAAGGAATTCCATCCCAAGAAGTCGCGCCCCGGCATTGAGCATTATATTAAAGAAGCAGGACTTGGTGCAATCGAACAGATACAGAATCCAGAATACATCGATGAAGGCGTTATCGGTAATTTTGTGGCTGCTAGATTCTGCCATCAGGGCAATCTCGGCGGGTTTTTCCCGATGGTGCATGATACTTTTCAATACAAGCCTTGCATGCGGGTCGAGGG
>JBAUFP010000149.1:0-2964 GCA_049679205.1 bacterium
ATTCGGAGAGAATTATTTACTGAACCAGACGTTTTTCAACCCATACCCAGATGAACTCATGGATATCAGTGATTCAGGAAAAGGACGCGACTATTAGCATCATGAAGATCGGCTATCCGTGCATAAACCGGAGCATCGGCTGCCAATCCACTCACACATTCCGGCTGAAATCATATTCTAATAAAAGACTCATCGAAACTGTCGAACAGAATCTCACGTGTCTGTTCAAAATCCTTCAATTCAATGCCCGCAGGGATCTTCTCTTCTTCCGTATTACCTCTGACCTGGTGCCGTTCGCTTCACATCAGATCAACAAATTCAAATGGCAAAAGCATTTTCGCAGGAATTTTGAGAAAATCGGCAAGTTCATACGTGACCATAACATGAGAATTTCCATGCACCCGGATCAGTTCACATTGATAAACTCTCTGGACCTGGATATCTTCAAGCGCAGTATTGCAGAACTCCAATACCATGCAGAGGTGCTCGATCTGATGAATCTGGACACAACAGCAAAGATACAAATCCATGTAGGTGGTGTATATCGAGAAAAAGAAAATAGTATGAGGCGCTTCGTGTCACGCTATCGAAAAATAGGGAAGACACTGCGCAGAAGGTTGGTCATCGAAAACGATGATAAGAGCTACACGGTAAAGGACTGCTTACGGATCCATGATGACACAGGAATTCCCGTGCTATTTGATACATTCCATCATGAAGTCCACAATAATGGTGAAGCGGTCATCGATTGTCTAAGGAAAACCCGCAAAACGTGGCAGGTAAACGACGGAATACCGATGATCGATTACAGTCACCAGAGAGACGGCTCGCCAAAAGGTGCCCACGCGGAGACCATAAATACGAGACGGTTCAAGAATTTCCTGGAGATTTCTAAACCTAATGATTTTGATGTCATGCTCGAGATAAAAGACAAGGAACGAAGTGCCTTAAAAGCAGTGCGCATCGCACACAATGACACGCGTTTCCAACCGGAAATCGTACGGTGAAGCTTGAAAAATTGTGTGCACATGCGCGCCGCCACCGGAAGCGAACCGGCCGGCCCCTGGTGACGATCAGCTACGCGCAAAGTCTGGACGGCAGCATCACAACACGCCGCGGTGTACCGTTGTCGCTGAGCGGCCGCGAATCACTCAAGCTCTGGCACCGGCTACGTGCCTATCATGACGCCATTCTGGTCGGTATTGGCACAGTGCTGGCTGATGACCCGCAGCTCAATGTGCGTCTTGCAACCGGGAGCAATCCCCAACCCGTGATCCTTGATACCCACCTGCGCTGCCCATTGAAAGCGCTCGCTCTGAACAGCGGCAAGCCGCCATTGGTTATAACAACCAAAAAGAACACTTCAAGCAAACAAAAGAAACTTGAGGCAAATGGAGCTCAGGTCATCCGGCTCAAGACGACCCGTAATGGCTGGATCGATCTGAAATCGCTACTGGAATTTCTTGCCCACAGAGAAATTGACAGTGTCATGGTCGAAGGCGGAGCCCGTGTTATCACAAGTTTCTTGAAAGCGCACATCGCTGATTACTTTGTGATCACTATCACGCCGTTCTTCATCGGCGGCGTACACGCGGTCGAACAACTCCTGCCGCGCGCGCAGCACGGTCAGGTTATCCGCTTGGATCGAGCACGGATCATGGGCGACAAGTGGTGCGGCCGTGACCTGGTGCTCTGGGGCGCATTGAAATAATTCATGAAGAACCTCGCCGTGTGTTTCACTGATGTCGCAAAATCGAAGTCACCGAAGAAAAAACAACGCACATCAGACGATCAGAGCATCAGGAAGCAGGACACCAGGAAATCACAGTACCAGATGCCAAGACAGCGATTCGCTCCTGGTTTTCTGATATTCTAATACTCTGCCCGCTGATCTTCGGATGCCCTGATACGCTTTGCTGTATTCCGCAATTCGCTTTTCGAATTCCGCAATTCAGTTCATGTATCATGTATCCTGCATTTTACTTCATTCGTTAATTACACAATGTCATAATAACATAATGACAATATTTTATCGAGTATCGAGTATCTAGAATCATAAATCAGATTTTTGTTTCCGCAATTCGAAATCCGAAATTCGAAATATCTTTCTGTGAGGTATTACTTGCCGTTATGCTGTGTGATAAAAATCTTAGCCAGTCTCGAATCAAACTGAGTGCCGCTGTGGCGTTCTAACTCTCGAAAAGCGGCTTTCCTGCTCCTACGCTTGCGGTACGGCCGGTCCGTGGTCATCGCATCAAATGCATCCGCAATGCATATTAACCGCGCAATCATCGGGATCTTTTTTCCCTTTAGACTGGACGGATAACCATGACCATCATATCTTTCGTGATGATGCAAGATGTTACGCGTATGTTTCTTCAACATTTCAATGGGCTCAACGATCGCGGCACTGAACTCAGGATGACGCTGCATGTATTTTTCCTCGCGTCGCGTCAAGCGTCCGGGCTTACCCAGAATCTTGTCCGGGATGCCGATCTTACCCACATCATGTAGTATTGCCGAGATCTCGATCTCCTTCAAACGGTCTTTATCCCTGGTGATCGCGTGGCCGAGCGTCAACGCGTATTCAACCACGCGTCCAGAATGACCCCGGGTGTACGGATCCTTGGCGTCAACCGCCTCAACAATGGCTCTTATTGAAGAAAGGAAAAGCTTGTCTAGGTCACTATAGAGTGATGCGTTCTCGACCGCGATGGCGATCTGATTACCCAGCGCCGCGAAGAGTTCCAGATCGCTTTTGTCAAACTGCCGATTGCCTTTCTTATTAAGCACTTCCGCAACACCGATCACCTTACCCTTCGCGATCAATGGCACGGCCAGGATTGAACGGGTTACCCATTTCGTCTTCTCATCAACACCACGGAACCACCTGCGGTCCTTGCGCACATCAGGCACGAGTAGAGGCTTGCCGTACTCAGCCACCCATCCGACAATGCCCTTACC
>JBAUFP010000150.1:0-3498 GCA_049679205.1 bacterium
ACAATAGCAGTTGTCGCCCAGGCAATCGTTGCTAATAGAACATATAGATCACCTATACTGCCAAACTTGAGCGCCAGCAAGTTTGCCGGTTCTCTGGTCGTAACCAGCAAACCAGCGAGTATCATGAATGCCATACCCAGATAGTCATACCTCGTTATTCTATCTTGCCGGAGAAGAAAAAACCCAAGCAGCACGATAAAAATGGGTTGCATATGCCCGATCAATACCGCATTTATCACAGGCACCCTGGTCAATGCATATATATACATTAGATCGGCAAAGAGTGTGGCAACTAATGAAATGTATATCAGTTTGGGTAGATGCTTTTTCTCTACGGAAAAAGTCTTGCGCTTTACGAGAAGAAGGTAGGCAGTTATCGTCAGGAGACTGAAGACCGACCGGGTTGCGAAAGTGTTGAGAAAATCGGTTGTCTGATAAGACAGTTTTGCCATTATGGGTTCTATTGCCCACATGATACTAGCGCCGAGTACCACAATCACACCGATGGTCTTCTTACTTATCATTTATGTTATTCCTTTAGCGAAGCAAATGTCATTCCAGCACAATTGGATTATAGATATTTTAGCCGGATTGCGGCGTAAATCAATAACCTCTGGTTGACCAGTCGGTTGTGTTGGATATAATATAGCCATATGAAAACCACACTGTTGGTAATTCTTTTTGCGGCGCTACCTAATTGTATTATTGGCCATACCCTTCTCCATCATAGAGGTCAAGAGAGCCCGGACCAAGATACATCCTATTACGAATTCCAATTCTCACTAGTTGAGAATGGCAGCCGGATGATTATGGATCTGAAGAGTGGGTTAGACAATGGGGTACTCAATGTTTGGTTTGGAGGCGCTGGTTACGAAGTGATTGGTAACTACACCGGTGATGGACAATTTGAATACGAACGGATCGTCTTCGGGCCGCTGAATAACCGGGAACCGGTTACGGTTGAAATTACGACGCACAATGCCTCGGGTCAATGGCAGGTCAAATTCCGGGAAATTTCCACCAATGCCACGCTCGCTTCGTTATTGATATCTGGCTGTCTCGTTATTCTTCTTGTCGTAGCTATTACCATATGGTGGAAGAGGCATATCCGGACATCATGGAGATGGCTGCTGGTAGGAGCCGGGGTCTGGTTTGTCGGGGTCATATTCAAATTCGTCGTTGCCTCTTATGCCAATGCGCCAGTATTGAAGGTCATCGAGTCTTCATTTGGTAAGATTGGATACCTGGTACTGGGCAGTGGTTATATAGGTCTTTTGACCGGTGTTTTCGAAATCGGCATAACCCTTGTCTTTGCGTTTTTGATCAAACGTATGTGGGAAAACGCGAATCATGCCCTGAGTGTCGGCCTTGGTGCCGGGCTTGTTGAAGCCGTGCTTATTGGTCTATCTTCACTTGGCAGTTATTTTATGGTTATTGCGGGTTCGGCACATAGTGATGCGATATTGGGTGCATTGGCACAAGCGGCCGCTGTGACACCGGCACTCTGGCTAATAAGCTCGGTAGAAAGATTCATTGCCATTTTGTGCCATACATCGTCACGTATCCTGGTGCTCTTTGCCGTCGCCGAGCACAAACCGCGCTATTTCTGGGCAGGATTCCTGCTCATGACCGTACTTGATGCCATAGCTGGCTATTTCCATTTGGCGGGCTTGATTAATAAGATCTCAATGTGGTGGGTCGAACTAATATTGCTCCCGTTCGCCTTTATTAGCATACTGATCATAAAATGGTGTCTAGAACGCTGGCAGGCACAGACAGACAAGAAACGGGTTCTTGTCTAAGGTGCAAAGGTAACGTTGAATTGATGTGCTACAGAAAGGTATCCATATACAAATGCGTAGCCGATTCGGTAATTGTCTATTACGAGCATTAGACCGCCAGTCAGACCAAGATCGTCGAAGTTAAACCCCTGATGGACATCTAGGTCCTGCAAATACCGGGCACCGCATAATAGAGTCAAATTCTGATAGGAATACGCAATACCAGAGTTAATCTCTGCCTTAGGATACTTGGCTTCTGTAATCAAGCTTATTTCTGGTGCTAAATCGAACTTGAACCCAATAGCTGTATAATATGGAATTACGGTCCCTTCTGCGAATTCCTTACCTAAATTATCAAGTTTTGCACCGACCGTAACACTCCTGTATCGCATATGGAAACCAAGACAACCAGCAATACCGTATCTTGTTTGGTCCGCGACTTGCTCAACGAAGCCCCTAAGTGCGATACCGATTGGCCCAAATCTCTTGCCGAATCCAATACAGGAATTATACGGCGTGAATACATGGGTTGGTAACCCAAAACTGTCATATCCTTGGATTTTACCGTAATTCATGTATGAAAGCCCGAATGAATAGTGGTCATAGGTCATGCCCAGGGTAAGGTAGTTTGTAGAATATAACCAGCGGGATAGTGTGAAGTTGAATATCTTTTCTTGAACATTTGCCGGGTTATGGAATACTGAGAGACCCTCATTGACCACAACCGATGACCCGCCCAATCCTTGCGACATAACACCGGGTGACATTCTGAGAAAGTAGCTGGATTCCAGCGCTATCAGAAACAGTAACGTTATCATTTCACAATCGCGACCCGGGTTCTATATTGGAATTCATTGTACCGCGTATGGATCCGTATGGTGAGGAAATACACACCGAGTGGAAGATTGTCGCACTCAATCCGGTGTCCAAGCGGGTCTGATGTCTCCTGGTCATAGACGCGCTGACCCAGAATATTGGTCATCACTACCCGCGCTTTAACAAAATCCTCGTTATGAGGAAATGTGACCTGCGCCCAATTCCGCATAGGATTAGGCCACACCTTGACCACTGGTTGCTCAATGACCGGTGTCGTGTCAACGCTCAAATCGACAAACAGGGGAAGATGATCAGAGGCCCAGTACAGGGCATCGGCAACGTATTGAGGCACTGCTGTATTGGCTCCGTAATTGATTGAGAGATTGAAGTGTGCTCCATCATTGCCGCAAATCGTGTAGGAATCGTGCAGCATTAATAATCCAGCGCTGTCAAGAAGGCTGCTCGAACAGAGAATCATGTCGAAGCGGTCATCTAAACCACCGCCCGCGCCTCCGTCCGACAGCTGTTCCACTCTGGTCGACTGTGAATGCACGGCCGCGTAGCTGCTGTTCTCATGCCAGTTTCCACTCGTGTTCAAGGGATCGCAAAGGCGGCCATTGTTATTATCCATGCTGTCAATCATCATCCCGAAAGCAGGTTCATCACTGTAGTAAATATTGAAATCACCGGCTACAAGGAAATCAGTACCGGGCTGGAGTGTGTTGAGATAGTTGCGCAATGTGGTTGCTTCCTGTAACCGGATTGCTTCGTTGACCGCTCCTCCAGAGGCTTTAAAGTGGACTGAAAAGAAACGCAGCTCCTGCCCATCCTGATCAATGAATAGACGATATTCCGCACTGTCACGATTCGTTGTTGATAGGTAGTTTGCACTGAGAAAGGA
>JBAUFP010000151.1:0-2728 GCA_049679205.1 bacterium
TTGATGGTAACGGACGGATCGGTAGATTGCTGACCACATTTTTTCTCTTCGCCCACAATATACTGACCCAACCGCTCTTGTATCTCAGTTACTTCTTGAAGAAGAACCGTGCTGAGTATTATGAGCTATTGATGCAGGTACGACTTAAGGGCGATTGGGAGTCATGGGTTAAGTTTTTCCTGAAAGGTGTCGATGAGGTTTCGCAGGAAGCAGGTTCTGCGGCTGGAGAAATGATCAAGTTGAAACAAGCCATAATCGACCGGCTCTACCAGAACCACGTTTCCAGCATCTACGCGGTGAAACTGATCGACCTCTTATTTGCCAAACCGATCATCGATGTGAGGACCATAACTGACGAATTCAAAATATCGAAGGAGTCGGGTAATGAATTGGTGAAGCGATTCGAACAACTGGGTATCCTACGTGAATTGACCGGCAAGCAGCGCTATAAGAAATACCTATTCCACGAATACACTGCGATAATTACGCGGGGGACGCATTGACCCGTGAGACAGCGAGACCAAAAGACGGAGAGACATAGAGACAAGGAGAAGAAACACTTGGTACACCCGCCATCACGTGTCATTCCCCGGCAAGCCTGCCCTCTGACCTCCTGACTAAATCAGAAGGCAAGCTTGATCAGGGGGACCGGGGAATCCAGGTGGTTTGGCATCACTGTAATCTAGTTTTATCATCGCTGTAATCGATGCCGTAAGGCAGTTATTGCGAGGAGTCTGCCTCAGGCGGACGACGCCTGTCCCGTAGAATCGCAGATCGTATGGGGAAGCAATCTCCCCATAGACTCTTATCCAACTAAGTCACGCGATTTAGAATTTTATCTGCACGTTAGCAAAAGTGCCTTGACAGTGTAACGTATTTGGTGATAATTGATCGTATGAAACTACGTAACTACAGGGTTTTGTTCAGAAAGGAACCAGAAGGTGGATATACTGTAACTGTACCTTCTTTGCCAGGTTGTGTTACGTATGGGGAAAACATTGACAACGCCGTAGAAATGGTGAAAGAAGCCATCGAGTTGTATGTCGTAAACTTAAAAGAACATGGTGAGGAAGTTCCCACCGATGATGGCACTTTTGAGTACACGCTGACAGTCAGGACGCGTGACTGAAGTTCCTGCCTTAACACCGCGAAAGATCGAGAAGATAATTCTAAAGAAGGGATTCGTTCTCGATAGAACGAAAGGAAGCCACCGGATATATTATAGGTCTACAGACAAGAAACGGGTTGTCATCCCGTTCCATAAGAGGGATTTGCCGAAAGGTACAGCGTTTGAAATCCTGAGGCAAGCTGGCATTGAAAGAGAAGAGTTAGAAGAATTACTCTAGCCAGAACCAATACCTAAGGCTCACCATGGTAAAAACAATAGAGCAAATCAAAGAAATCGTAAATCGGGAAACGAAAGCATGGGACACGCAGAATGTCCATATTCTGCTGACTGTTTTCCACAAAGACATGGTTTGGCCTTGGCCTGAGAAGAACACTGATCATGATCCAACCGAATGGAAAATGGTATTAGGCAGATTCAACTATCAGCGATGGAGAATTTTCTATAAGGATTTTTTCGCTAGATTTAAGTTGGTTCACAATAAGCGTGAGATAAAGAAAATTGTGATTTCGGATCAAAAAGACGGGGCTTTTGCCGTTGTTGATATCGATACGTTGTGGGTGGATAAAGAGACTGGCGATAAGAATCACTGGAAAGGTCGGACCTGCAAAGTCTACTCGAAAGTCGATGACGAGTGGAAAATGACAGCGCAGGTTGGCGTGCTTCAGTATTGAGGTTATTTTTAACAGAGCGATTATCATTTTGTCATTATGGCAATTGACCAAATGATAAAATGATGAAGATTGAAATGGGGGCGTGGCGATCGAACTAGCAACGATAGTCAGCGAACTTGATACGTATTTCAATATAGCGAATTGGCCAGAAGATCCGGCAATGAAAGATTGGGTGCCCAAGGTTTATGCGCGTGCTGGCTATGATTATCAAGAAGTGTTTGAACCGGGGTTTTGTGAAAAATTCAACGGCTTGATGTTACGTGCAGGCACCGATGTAAAGAAAGTTTTCTGCAGCGCTTTTGCCACGCCTGATATCATGAAAAGCATCTTGGATTCCGACGCAAGCGATGCCCTGCTTTTCTTGCATCATCCCGTGGATATGGAAGTTTGTGGAGTTGGATTTCTCCCGATTCCGGCCTCGGTGATTGCGGAACTGCGGAAGAGGAAAATTTCTATTTACGGCTGTCACGCGCCGCTGGATTGCCATGATGAGATCGGGACGAATGCTGCGATAGTCCAGGCCTTAGGCGTGACCGTTGACAAGAGCTATATCGAATACGGCTTGGGCTATGCCGGCCGGATGGGGAGCATCAAGTGCGAGAAAATAAGTTCATTACTCAAGAAAATACGCGATATCTTTGGCGTTTCCAGGTTAGAGGTCGGTGGTTGTCTTAATACAGAAGTAAGACGAATAGCCATTGTCGCCGGGGGTGGTGATGAACTAGACCATCTGGAACAGGCGCACGCTAATTCGTGCGATATGTACTTAACCGGCGAGTGGTATCCACGTTATACTCCTGAAGATATTACGGGGAAAGAACGGATTGCCCGTATGAAAGAAGAGATCTCAGAATTTTCCCGGAACACCAGGATGGTATTAGTAGGAGTGTCCCACGCTGCTTCTGAATTTCTTGTTATGAAGACTCAA
>JBAUFP010000152.1:0-1573 GCA_049679205.1 bacterium
ATATGGTAGTATGCGAATTAGTATTAAAATTAAGCGAAAAATCGGCACAATTCCTATCCTGGTGACTGGGTAAAATATTACCCAATATGTGAAGAGAAATCCCTACCTCGAAGATTTCTCATACAAAACACCTCTAATATCATGCATTTACATGCATATCTCAGGAACAGATATTGCAATAGTTATATATTGGAGAATGGAGGTATTATGGGAGAAATTTCTATAAAAGACAGGACCAAGAAACAGAATTCTGGTTTCACCTTGGTTGAGTTGATGGTCGTGATCGGAATCATCGGCATTATCGCGGCGCTTGCGGTGCCCAATTTTGCACGCATACAGCGACAGGCCCGTCTGCGCAGCGCGTGCCTGAGAACGGCACAGCACTTCAAGCAGATAAGGGAACGCGCAATATCAACCAACAGCACGTATCAGATCAGTTTCCCGGATCCATATAATTACCGCTTGATCCGTCCTGACGGTAGTACTAAGGATTTCAGGCTCAGCGGTTCAACTGGCGGCAATGTTAAATTCGGTGGTACCGGTGTTGCTGGGCAGCCGCCTGAAGCTAGTATGGCCGCACCTGGCAACAGCGGCATTGATTTCCCAGGTAATATCCTGGCGATCTACAGCCGCGGCGGCGCGACCAACGGAGTCTTGTACATAACCGATAATATCGAAAACTACGCAGTTGGCATAAACCGTTTGGGTCGAATTACTACCTATGTCTTCGCGAACGGAAACTGGAATTAGGGGAGGTAAGAATGAAAAAAGCTCAAGAGAACTATTGCAATAAGGAATATCCGGCAAATCGGGGATTCACGCTCGTCGAGGTGCTTGTCGCCGTGGTTATTCTTGCCGTTGGGGTTCTCGCCGTCTCACAACTCACGGTAATGGGTTCACGCACAAGCACCCTCATGAACCGGCGTATGTACGCGCGTGATCTACTCAATCAATACTACGAGCGCTTTATGGGACTGCGCGCCCAGGATTCTAATTTTATTTACCAGAGCTCGGCTGATCTGAACGACACCATAGCTCCGGATTATGATGTCTATGAAAATACACCGGGCGGCAGATACCGCGTGATCTGGAATATTGCCGACAGCATGATCACCACGACCCCTGATAACCGATTTAAAACCGTACGCGTCCGAGTTTTCTGGCCGCAAACGAAAAATCCCCTCAGTTCTGATCTACTCAAGAGGTACTAAGGAGGAAACATGAAGCATATGCATGACTCGAGAATGCACGAGACCAACCGCACAAAGAGCAGGAACTCGCAAGGTATGACACTGGTCGAGTTATTGGTCTCGCTGGTCATCCTCATGGTGGTTTTAGGTGCAGTCTATTCTATTCTCCATCTTCAGCAGACTAAATCGAGTCAAGTCACGCGTACAACCATTTTGCAGACCGATGCGCAAGTCGCTTTTACCCTTGTGAAGTGGGATTTATTGCTCGCTGGTTTGGGCTTTCCTTTTGGACGGCAGGATGCGTTTCAGCTCTCGAATAGCGGCGGTAACGTGACCCTGAGGGCAACCGGTCTTGGCTTTGAAATGAACCATACGCAATGGAG
>JBAUFP010000153.1:0-12072 GCA_049679205.1 bacterium
CGGTTGCGCGAAGAATTCAAGAAGGCAAAAGAGAGTGAAGAAAAATACCGCGGCATCTTTCAGAGTTCAAACGATGCGATTTTCTTCCATGATTTAAATGGGAAGATTGTTGATTTGAATCAGAGATTCATAGACCTCTTTGGTTATGACCGTACAGAACTCTCTTCGGCGCGAATGGTTGATCTTGTGGACCGCGACGACCAGGAAAAGTACCTAAGTGCATTGCAGAAGATCACAAGCGATGGTTCGGCAATTTTCGAAATTGATTTCAATAAGAAAAACGGCGAGTCGTTTCCTGCCGAAGTGTCATCCAGCGCGTTTGCCTTGGGTGACACGAAGGCAATCCAGGGCATCGTGCGCAACATCAGCGAGCGCAAACAGACCGAGGAAGAATACAAAAAATACCGTAAACATCTTGAAGATTTCGTTGCCCAGCGGACAGATCAGCTTGAGGCCGTCAACAAGGAGCTTGAATCATTTGCCTACTCGGTGTCGCACGATCTGCGCGCGCCGCTCCGTGCCATGGAAGGTTTTGCCAACGCACTGCTCGAAGATTACGCCGGCAGCTTGGATTCGGTGGGCCGCGACTATGCGCTGCGCGTGGTTTCTGCGGCCCAGCATATGGATACGCTGATCCAGGACCTGTTGGCGTACAGCCGGCTCAGCCGCTCCGCGCTGAAGCCGAGCGCGGTCAGTCTTGATAGTGTCCTGGGTGAAGTCATGCACCAGTTCAATCCAGAGATAAGCAAGACCAATGCCCAGATAAGGGTCGAGCGGCCGCTGCCCGAGGTAATGGGTGACCATGCTACACTTGTGCAGGTCCTCTCAAATCTTTTATCCAACGCCATCAAATTCGTGCAGCCCGGAGTGAAGCCCGGGATCAAGATCTGGGCTGAGGAAAAGAACGGCCGGGTGCGCTTATGGGTCGAAGATACCGGGATCGGCATCGCACCTGAGTATTATGATCGCATCTTTAGAATTTTCGAGCGCTTGCAGGGTGTGGAAACATACCCGGGAACAGGGATCGGGTTGGCGATCGTCAAGAAGGGGTTGGAGCGCATGGGTGGTCAAGCCGGGGTTGAGTCCACACCAGACCTAGGCAGCAAGTTTTGGGTCGAGTTGCGGACGAAAGGATATTGATGCCAGCTAATCATTACGCCATACTACTGGTTGAGGACGATCACAACGATGTGCTTCTGATTAAGCGTGCCTTTCAGAAGGTGAACATCGCAAATCCGATAATTGTTGTGAATGATGGTGAGCAGGCGGTGTCCTATCTGGCCGGCCGCGAGCCTTATGTGGATCGTGCCCTGCCCATGCTGGTCCTGCTAGATTTGAAATTGCCGCGTAAATCCGGTCATGAAGTGCTCGAATGGCTGCGTCAGCAGCCGAATCTCAAACGGTTACCGGTCGTCGTCCTAACTGCATCGAGTGAATCCTCAGATGTTAACCGTGCGTATGACCTCGGTGCGAATTCCTATCTGGTCAAACCCGTGACTTTTGACGCGCTGGTCGAGATGGTGAAGACGCTTAACCTTTACTGGTTGATCTTGAATAAAAGGGCGGATGTGAGTAATGAGTAAGAACAGCAAACAAGACGACATTGTCCGCAGCAGCCTGAAATCGATCCTGCTGATTGACGATAATCCGGATGACCGGGCACTGACCGTGCGTGCGTTGTCGCTCGAATTCCCTAACATACAAATGCAGCAGATCAAAAACAATCAGGATTTCAATGGTGCATTAAAGGATAAGAAATTTGACCTGGTGATTACCGATTACAAGGTACACTGGATAGACGGTCTCGACGTGCTCCGTAAGGTGAAGGAGATCGATCCAGACTGTCCGGTGATCATGTTTACGGGTACGGGCAATGAAGAGGTCGCGGTCGCCGCGATGAAGGCCGGGCTCGATGATTATGTTATCAAATCACCCAAGCACTTTGTGCGGTTGCCCACCGCGGTGCGCTCGGTCGTCGACCGCAAGGTGCAGCGTCGGGCTAAGGAGAAGGCAGAGGCCCGGTACCGAACGCTCTTCGAAGACGTGCCGGTCGGTCTGTATACCACGGCCCTGAACGGGAATATACTGGAGGCCAACCCAGTGCTGGTTCAGATGTTCGGGCACCCGAACCGCGAATCGCTGATGAAAATGAACATTGCCGACCTCTATTTTGACCCTGAAGACCGCACGCGCTGGTTAAACACCATTCAACAAGACGGATTTGTGCGCAACTTTGAAGCGCTGATGCGCCGGCGTGACGGTTCGGTATTCTGGGTTAACGACAACGCCCGTGCCGTGATCGACCCGGAGGGCAAGGCCCAGTATTTTCAAGGTTCAATAGAGGATATAACCGAGCGCAAGTATGCGGATGAAGCGCTGCGCGAGAGCAAAGAGCGGTACCGGTTGCTCTATGAGTACGCGGGCAATGCTATTTTCACCTATGACTTAAATTTTAAATTGATCGATGTTAATAAGATCGCGTGTGATTTCACGGGCAAGCGTAGGGAAGACCTGATCGGCCGCAACTTCCTCGAGCTTGATATCGTGCATTCAGATGATGTAGTAAGCGTCAAGAAAGATAGTGAGCAGCTCGTGTCCGGCGCAAAGAACCGGGTCGTGGTGAGCAAGGTGCGGTTTAAACATGCGGAAGGTCGCTATTCGATAATGGAAGTAAACGGTACGGCGATCTACAAAGAAGGTAAGATCGTTGCGATCACCAATGTCTGCCGCGATATTACCGAGAAAGAACGGCTGCTCGTTGCGCTCGAAGAGAGCGAGGAGAAATACCGCACCCTGGTTGAGCACTCGAGCGACGGGATATTCATCTATGCGAACAATAGTTTCATGTTCGTCAATGACCAACTCTGCACGATCACTGATTATTCAAAAGAGGAGCTGTACGACACCAGCCCCTGGAAGATCATCTATCCGAATGATCGTGAAAAGGTGAAGGACATTGATCTGCGCCGGAAAATGGGTGAGGATGTGCCCAAAGCATACGACGTGCGTATCGTCACCCGGCACGGCGACATCCGGTATTGCGAATTCGCAGTGACCCGCATCATGTACCGGGGTGAGGAGGCGAATCTTGTTTCGGTGCGCAACATCACCGACCGCAAGCAGATGGAGGACGAGCTGCAGCAAAGCCTGGTCAAGCTGGAAAATACGATTCAAAACACGCTGCAGGCCATGGCCAAGATCCAGGAAGCAAGAGATCCCTACACGACCGGGCATCAGCTGCGGGTTGCCGCGCTGGCCCAGGAAATCGCCAAGGAGATGTATCTTCCCGAGGAATGGATCCGCGGCATACACGTTGCGGCTCTGATCCATGATATTGGCAAGATCTATGTGCCCGCGGAAATCTTGAGCCGGCCGAGCAAACTGACCAATTCAGAATTCGCCTTGGTCAAGACCCATCCGAGTGTTGGCCATGACATTTTGAAAACCATTGAATTTCCCTGGCCGATTGCCGATGTCGTGCTCCAGCATCACGAGCGTCTCGACGGTTCAGGCTACCCGCGCGGCCTTAAGACCGGCGACATACTGCTCGAGGCGCAGATCCTCGCGGTTGCCGATGTGGTCGAGGCGATGTCGTCACACCGGCCCTACCGTCCGGCCCATAGTCTGGAAACTACAATGGATGAAATATCCAAGAACAAGGGCCGGCTCTACGAGCCGGATGTGGTTGATTCGTGCCTCTGGCTCATCACGGGCAAGAATTTTAAATTCAATTAACTCCCCCCGAGAAAGATTCTCCATAGCAAGAATCCCTTTATCTCAGCAGAATATACGTGTGGGGCTGGATATGGTCATTCTCTAGAGGAAAAACATGTCCACGTAGAATGATCATACAGGAGGTTTCTATACAGCAATATGTTCCTATTGAAATGGGAATACCCTGCGGGAGTGTGAGAAAATTCAACCCGCGTTGAGGTATTAGAACGAATCAGACCTGCTAACGACGTGCTTCAGGATTCAGCTATTGCATCTCTCAAAGATCTGCAATTTTGCGCATCTTTTTTCCCAGGCACCCTTAAATGTGATCAAGAACGATAACACTATGAGTTGGATATCGTACATAAAACTCATTTTCCTGATGTACAGCAGATCGTATTTGAATTTGTGTTTTCGTGGAATATCACGGGGTGCAAAAATCTGTGCAGTACCAGTGAGCCCGGGGTATACGGATATCCTCTTTTCATATGCGGGGAAGTCCTCTAACCTTATTTGGCCGAAATCTCCGTTGATTTCAATTTCATTCGGAAGAAGAGGTCGTGGTCCAACAAAACTCATGTCGCCGGCCAAGATATTCAATAGCTGGGGCAGTTCATCGAGTGCGCTGGCCCTGAGCCACTTACCGATCCTGGTCACACGCTGGTCATGTTCTGCAGCTTGGCTGTTGACCATTTCCTTGAGTGTTGATTTCACCATTGAACGGAATTTGTAGGAGGTGAAAATACGACCGCCTCGGCCGGTCCTGCGCTGTCGGATGATCACAGGAAATCCGTCTTCAAGGATTATCAGTATTGCTATTGCTGTCCATAGCCATGCCGACAGTAGCAATCCGACTCCTGACAGCAGGATATCAAAACTCCTCTTTAGGAAGGGTTCCAGGTCGATGTCCAGTGTTTCATAAATAGCACTCTCAGTGATTATACGGATGAGATGGCCATTTTGGATTCTGATACCTAGGTTGATATTCTCGTTGAGTGAAATACGGTTGTCTAGCGTATGAACGGAATTTGATTTGGTTGCCATTTTCATTCACCGATCGTTCTGCAACAGGATTGATACTGAAGGAGGAACCGCATCTTTGTCGACGAGAATCCTGCCCCTGGCGAAGATTCTAAAAGAAAGAGTTTTGCTTTTTTTATCATGGTTCTCCTTTCATATGTGTTACTTTCATTGCTTAGTACAAAGTCAACCGTTCTTCTATATATTGGGCCGATAGTTTGCCATCGGAAACAAGTTGTCTCTTGGCTTGTTCAATACTCTGCATGCCGAGCTGACGCCCGGTTTGTATGACTGATTCGATTTGAAATGTTTTTTCTTCTCTGATAAGATTACGGATTGCTTGAGTGGCAATCATGATTTCAAAGGCCGCAATCCTGCCCGTCGTATCATTCCTGGGATAGAGTCTCTGCGCAATAACGCCCTGTAGTGACCCGGCAACCTGTAATCGAACCTGGTGTTTCTGGTCGCTTGGGAAAATGTCTATTATTCTGGTAATCGTCTTTGCGGCACTTGAGGTATGCAGGGTGCCAAAGACCAAATGACCCGTCTCGGCAGCGGTCAGCGCTAGTGCAATTGTCTCCAGATCGCGCATCTCACCAACCAGGATGTAATCGGGATCTTCACGTAGAGCACTCCTGAGGGCATTGGCAAATGAACTGGTGTTCGTACCGATTTGTCGCTGGTTGACAACGCATTCATGTGAAGTATGAATGAATTCGATTGGATCCTCTATTGTGATGATATGACCATATTTGTTTTGGTTTATGTAGTTAATCATTGCCGCAAGTGTCGTGGATTTCCCGCTCCCGGTTGGCCCGGTGACCACGATCAGGCCGGTTTCGAGGTCTATCATTTCCTGCATGACTTTGGGTAATCCTAGGTCGTTCATGTTCGGTATGTCATATGGGATTGTTCTGAAAACGGCTCCCAGTCCCTGGCGTTGTTGAAATACATTAGCCCTGAACCTGCCGATCTCGGGAATTTCGAGCGAGAAATCAAGTTCGCTTGTTTGACCTAGCTGTTCATATTGGGCGTCGGTTAATGTCTGTTTGATTAAACGTTCAGCCAATTCATGAGTTGCTACCTGTCCGTCCAGTTTTTGCATCGATCCGTCAATGCGGGCCATGATTGGCGAACCAGCGCTTATGTGTAGATCACTTGCCCGCCGGGATACGGCGTGCTTCAGTAAGGTCTCGATCTCATTCATCAACACCCCCTTGCCAGTCCTCGATCCTGATATGTATGTCAACCCTTGCCTTTTTCTCTATCCTGTTTCCTTCCTTATCTATAAACTCAATCGTGGTCGGCTGATTCGACAACCTTAATTCACCACGATTCCCTTGCACGTCCCTGATTGTTTCTTCAAGGCTCTGTTCGAGAAAAAACTGCTGCAATAGTGTGTGAATCCTCTCGGGTTCAGCAGCGGAAACGACGATTTCCTTTGCGGTATACTGCTGTAGATTTTGTATGACATCCTTTCCTGTCGGATCTCCGAGTACCACGAAGATCTGCTTGTCCGTCTCGTATAGTGGCAGAATATCATTGGCCAGCAGAAACTCTTCGGGGAAGCTGGCGACTAATGCGCTGTCAAACATTTCCGGCTTCAGTTCCACGAAAGTTATGTCGGCTTGTTCGCTCAGCATCCACATCAGGTCTTTGGATTTCAGATAGCCCAGCGAGATGAGAATCTCGCCGAGTCTCTTCTTTTCCTTTTCCTGGGCACGCAATGCTTCGTCCAGCTGCGCTTCAGTTACAATGCCATTTTTCACGAGCATATTTCCGATCAGTGACATCATTGATCTCCTATCAGTTCAAATACCTTAGCTTTTAAGGCTTTGATATCGATCGGCTTGACCAGAAAAGCTGCAACATTCGAAGTCTTGACGATTATATCGTCTTCCATCGCGCGGTAGGCCGAGCAAATAACTATAGGAATGTCACTGTTACGTTCCCTGATGCGTTCGATGGCTTCTAGCCCATGCACGCTGGGCATTTTGATGTCCATGATTATCAGGTCGAAATGCTCTTTGGTCGATAGCCTCAACGCATCGCGGCCGTTCGCAGCCTCGACGACTTCATAGGTGTCCTGCAGAGATTCATTGAGCAGGAGCCGAATCGGTTCCTCATCGTCGCAGACCAAAATCCTCTTTTTCATTCGCTCTCCTTCGTTTACCAGATTTTTCATTGGTTGATAGGTGGTCATGATTTCCTCGCTTTTGGTAAGAAGACACGGCACGTCGTGCCCGTCCCCTCTTCACTATCGATTTCAAGTTTGCCATTGTGGTCGTCAACGATTTTTTTGACGATCGCGAGACCGAGACCGGTTCCGCGACTCTTTGTGGTAAAAAATGGGGTAAAGAGGTTTTTCAGATCTTCTTTGGATATGCCTTTGCCATTATCGCCGAGTTCAGTAACGACCCATTTGTTGGATTCCCGGAATGCTATGACCAGTTTGGGGTCTTTATCCATTGCATCAATGCTATTATTGATTATGTTCAAAAACAAACTCTTCAGCGATTCTTCTTCGCCAATGACTGTCTCATTTTCATTGCCTTTGATGAAGATCCTTACTCCGCTTATGTTCTCGGTGATCTCTTTCATCAGCGCCCAGAGGTTGACCGTCCCGAACTTGACCTGAGTTTTCGTGCGGGAGAAGGTCAGGATATCTTCGATGATGTGATTTATTCTCTTTGTTCCTTTGTGTATTTCAGTGCTGAATGTCTTGATCTTCTCTGTGTCGGTCGTGTGCGCAAGCAATTGTGAAAACCCATCGATCGCAGTCAGCGGGTTTCTGATTTCGTGCGCCACCCAACTCGCCATCTTGCCTAGATAGGATAGCCTCTCGGCGTGTTTCAACTTCAGCTCGAGTTCCCTTACTTCAGAGAGATCGCGGAGGATCGCCACACAACCGGTGAATTTCGTGTCCGGGGAGGTCATCGGTGAAACTGACAGACCAACCGGGACGAGTTTTTCTTCAGCATTTGTGATTGAAACCTGCAGACGCTC
This sequence comes from bacterium, assembly GCA_049679205.1. GTDB lineage: Bacteria > Hydrothermota > Tepidihabitantia > SM23-42 > SM23-42 > SM23-42. The sequence continues at coordinate 7,741 of JBAUFP010000153.1, forward strand.
AAAGGGTTTGTTCGTGTCGATCGCTTTTTTCATCTTCTGCCACAGCGTGTCCAGGCCCTTGATCTTCTCGATTTTCCGGTCGACGAGGTTATTCTGGGTGGTACCCAGGACGCGCGCTGCCTCAGGGTTGACCGTAGTGATCGTACCGTCACTCTTCACCGCGATCACGCCGCTTGCGACGCTGTTGATGACGGTTTCGCTGTAGCGCCGCAGTTCGGTTTCTTTGGCAGTTATGCGCACGACTTCATCTTCCAATTCGTGTGCAAATTCCTCAAGTTCTTGCTTGCCCTTTAGCTGCCGGCGCATTGTAGTCGACCAGTAGATGCTGATCAGTGAGACAATAAATAGAAAAGGCACCCGGATCAATATTGCCGAATCCAGGATTGAAATACCTGGGTTCGAGCGCACGAGCAGCCAGCCATAAAACACGCTGGCTACGATTGCGATGAATATGCTGCCGCGGATGTTCTGCCCAACCGAGGCAATGAAGATGATTAAGAAATAAATGAGGTAGAAATCGGTCTGCATTCCTTGGGTGAAATATATAGCGAGCGAGATCGCGACGACATCGGTGAGAAAAACCGCAAAGGTGATGATGGGTTTTGAGAATTTTGTTTCGGGAATAAAATAGAGTACCAGATTGGTCAGCAGATACAAAAGGGCAACGATATAACCGGGTGATGCAATAGCCAACCCACGCTTTGAATAGGCCATGATAAGGATCGTGGCCAGGATGAGGACAAAACGCAACAGGAGAATAGTCTTCTTGTTCACTCAATCACCTCGTGCAAAGTCAAATACGGAAAACCGTACCCTCCCGGTACAGTTTTCTCGTTGATCGTCTTATTTATTACTGGCTCGATACCTATAGATTACCCTTTTCCATTCATCTAGAGTGGTCCAGTGTATATTCTAGGACCGCTGTGCAACAGACAAAGAACACTGCAATCCCAGCCCATTCTAATATGCTGGAGTTGCGCGTTTTTTGTCTTGATGAGACTTCCCCCTTTATCTTTGTTGCGAATGCCTGCAAATCTTGTTTTTTTGCCTGTCTCGCGAATTGCGCTTTTTGCTCTTTCTTTCGATGCCATCCCGATCATTGCTTGCTGTTCTCCAGTATGCTCAACAGACTCTGGTTAAATTTCTTTTCTTTGTCCTTGTCGTTACCATTACCGTTGCCTTCAAAATCACCGAGCAGGGTATCTTTGCTGAAACTTTCAATGAAATTACCGTTACGACCGTTCACGCCGAGGTCGAGAAAGATACTGGAAACCGTTGGATCTAGCTGGCTGCCCGCGACCTTCCGGATTTCGTTACGCGCTTCCTGGTCGCTGAGGCGTTTTCGGTACGGTCGATCTTCGGTCATTGCAGAATAAGTATCACACACCGAGAGTATCCGGGACTGGATCGGAATTCTGTCGCCCTTGATGTTTTTGGGATAGCCCCGGCCATCCCATCGCTCATGGTGGTATAAGACCCAGTCCCGGATTTGGCGGAGTCCTTTAATTGGATCGATAATCGCCACGCTTTGCTTTGGATGTAATTGTATTACTTTCCATTCATCATTGGTCAGGAAACTTGGCTTTCTAAGAATACACTCGGGGACTGCAATCTTCCCGACATCATGGAGCAGCCCCGCAAATTTCACCAATTCCAGATCTTTACCGGTGATGCCGATAGCTTCGGCGATCGTTGATGCCAGCTTGGCCACTTGCAGCGAATGACCACGTGTGTATGGGTCGCGCATTTCGATTGCCTGAACAAGCGAATAGACCGACTCAAAGTTCATCTCGTGGATGCGATCGATGAATTGTTCGCGGTCCAGGGCAATACCAATCTGGCTGCTTATCGTCGTGATGAAATCAATATCTGAATTGGAATATTTCCTTGGTTTCCTTAAATATATAGCTAATGCGCCGATTGGTGCGCCCCCCTTGGAAACGATGGGCGTGCCAACATAGCCCGTGAACCCCTCTCTTTTTAATAAAGGAAGGAATCCAGTATCCTCGTCGTCTTCGAACCTGTTGATGACCAGGGTTCTGCGATTTTCGATTACCGATTTGATGAATTCATTACCGTCACCTGTGACCTTCTTCTGGAATTCGTCGCTGAGATTGTGCGCCTTGAGTACGTTAAGCGTACGGCCCTGTTTATCATATGTATATATACCGACTGCGTCAGGCTGTAATGTTTGGTTCAGTTTGTCGATAATCGCATTTATGACGCCGTTATAGCTAAGACTCGATAGCATGACCCGGTCAATATCCTGTATTGATTTGAGTAGATTTAGATTCTGGTTGTATGCTTTAAATATTGAAGAAACGAAAATCAACCCTACAAACATTGATGCGCCGACAAATAGGGTAAGAATTTCCGGTTTGATTCCTGTTGGTATGCCGCCCAAATCCAGCAATTTGACAAACCCCATAACTAAGAGGGGAATGGCAATGAAGATCCAGCCGATGGCAGGTTTCTTACCGATCTGCCTCAATGCCAGGACGGCTGCGGTTACTTGAAGGATTATGGCGGCTAGAATGATAATCATCTTTATCTCCACCTTCCTAAATAGCAATATCCGTGCCAGGCATGTTTGCTACGAAATATCGAAATATTTGATTAAACAGATGTTAAGTTTAAGTCTATGAAGTGTGCCAGAATGGCACTGTTTAGGGTGTGTCCCGCGGAGTTAATCTTTACATTGTCTGCTCAACGACCGATGAGCCAAAGTGGCACACTTTTGACTGTGGTGTGCCAAAAGAGCACAGTATTCTTTATTGCATGCAAAAACAAATACAGTCGATTTTGTGAGACTTATGAAACCAATAACCTTTCTTCTACTCGCTATCCGTTTCCTTCTGTTAAAACAGCCGTTCTTTTATCTTAAAGCGTACGCTCTTTGGAAACCGACATCCCTTACCGAGGCGATGCTGTTTTTGAAAAGACGCAGCTTTTGCTCGGGCGAACGGTGCCTGAGCTTCAGCACGATCTTTTCATCGTCCCGGTAAGCGATTTCACCACGGTATTGCGAGCCGTCGAGCATCTTTACTTGATAAAGATGCAATACTTTCATTATTATCTGCTCCTTAGGCAGGGTAAGGCGAAGGTGGTGGTGCGTCAGGGCCATCATATGGAGATGGCGGTGGCGCATCAGGCCCGACGCAGAGATACGGGTAAGGCGAAGGTGGTGGTGCGTCAGGGCCATCATATGGAGATGGCGGTGGCGCATCAGGCCCTACTGCAATGACCATGCTGACAGCAAGGAGCATTCCTATCATGCATACTAGTGACTTCTTCATCTTGCTCTCCTTTCGAAATTTCTTACACAATCTAAGAACAAATTCATAAACATCAGTTTCTCGAGTTCTTTGTCTTTTAGACAGCAGACCCTATCTCAGCGCGTAGGCTTTTTGCCAGCCCAGTTCCTTGACCGAGATAATGCCGCTTCTAAAAAGGCGTAATTTCTGCTCGGGAGACCTGTGTCTTAGCCGGAGCACAAGCTTGTCTTCATCCTTGTAGGCGATCTCGCCACAATACTTGGCCCCATCTGTTGTCTTGACTTCATACACGTGCAAGACTCTCATATTATACCTCCAATTCCATCAAAAAAAGACAAAAAACACCCTCGTGCAATATAGCAATAGCAATGTTACATCATCAATATTTAAGCCTATGTAATTATTGTTAGAAACCCCGTATTGTCAATCAGTGTAGTATTCACTTAAGTCCTACCTAATGTGTTGTATATTTAAGTCTAATAGTCCTGTGCAGACTATATATGCTGGAATAATGTTTGTTCAATGGTCACATAATAATTCCACGAAGCCATAACTTCATCATAAGCAGGGCTACCCCCGATCGGATTGCCTGTAGGATTCCATTCAGCATCGTAGTTGCTGTAACACAGAAGTGGATACATAGAGCTCATAGAAAAAGAGGCTATAAATACCAATCTTTGAGTGTCAATATATGGTGTAGAATCAAACGAAGCGCGCATATCTTCCTCTTAGGTTCAAGCCCAAGATATAAGAAAATAGACCCACGCAACAGATCCTCCACCATGAGCATGTTGTTAGGAAAATTCTGAAATGCAATGAAATAATTGCATGGTCCAACAAATCTTTAAGATGCCAGTATTTGATAGCCTTAATCACTGTTTCTATCATAATTGCCTTTAGAGAGACTTAAGTCTATATACTATAATTAAAAATCCTTGTTTGTCAAGGGGTAAAATGTATCTCTTCCCCTTATCCCCCAATTCCCTAAGTCTCTGGTTTTTGCTGCTTATCATACTCTGCGCGTACACCCCTTATTCATTTCGCTGGGTGCCGGACG
>JBAUFP010000154.1:0-5759 GCA_049679205.1 bacterium
TGCTTTACCTTTTCGGCGGGTACTTGTTCTTTACACTGATCAGGCTGATGCCCTTGTAAGAGGGCCTGTTCAGATCGGCGCTGTTCTTGGATGCTTGCTTGACCATTGATTGCCAGAAGGTATAATAATGGTAATCAGACTCAGGAAGGTGTGATGAAGCGGTTTGGGTTTTTAATTATTGTGTTTTTGTTTCTGTGGGTTGTATTGTATGCGCTTGACTATGTTGAATCCTCCGGTGGTCTTCAGAATCCGCAACTCGAATCAGGCCGGACCGAGTTGGAACTGGCCGATGTGGACGGTGACGGTAATATCGACATTCTCTCGATTGGTGATCACGGGTCCCCCTACATCAACACGCAAGAGCATGGCATCATGATCTGGTTTGGCGATGGTGCGGGCAACTGGAGTGTCTACCAGAACGGCAACTTTGGTTATGGTGGCATAGCAGTTGGCGATCTCAACAACGATGGTTATCCCGATGTGGGATATGGCATGCATCACAACTATTCGGGTAATGATTTTGGCGATTCAATTCTCGAAGCCGCACTGGGTGATGGTACTGGCCAAAACTGGCTGCCCTGGGATGATGGTATTTCTACGGGTAATCCCAATCAGTGGGGCATGTTCTGCACGGATTTCGCCGACATCAACAACGATGGATTGTTGGATCTCGGGGCGAATTCGTTTGGCAGCGGCGATGGTGTTCATATTTTTCTAAATAACGGCGATGGCACGTGGCACCAATGTTTCGGATTCCTGGGCGGTAATTCTACCATGGATTTCTGTTTTGGCGACATCGATGCTGATGGTAATGCTGATTTCGCCGTGGCTCACGAATACGGCAGCGTGTATTTTGGCGATGGATCAGGTAATTTCGCGCTCGGCGATGGCAATTTGCCTCCGGCGGGCTCGGTCGGGAGGCGAGGTCCTTCGCTGGGCGATATTGACAATGATGGCGACTGGGATTTTGCCTTCTGTAATTCCAACGGTGGTTTAGAGGCATGGACATGGCAGGGTAATGATACCTGGGCGAACGCGTCTGGGGCACTGCCCAGTTCAGGTTCATATGATGTTACGCAGCTATGTGATATGAACATTGATGGGTTCATGGATGTCGTGGCGTTTGGAGATGGTACTGCCTCGGTTTGGCTGGGTGATGGAACAGGCAACTGGACTCCCGATGCAACTTTCACAACACCTGCTCCGGGTCAGTTCAGCGCCTTTAGGGTTGGCGGTGACGCCGATCATAATGGATACCCGGATATTGCATTGGTAGCGAAAGAGGGTGATACCTGGAGTGCCATTAATCATCTGAGATTTTTTAGAGAGAGTTCGACCCCGGAAAGCCTTTTTATTTATCCTGTATATCCCCGGGGTGGAGAGAGATTTAGGCCCGGATCGGTTCGCTTCATTGAATGGACCTGTGGTGTTCCGGGCACTGACCTCGCTCTGATCCGACTGGAATTGTCAACCACTGGTGCCATTGGCCCCTGGTCTACAATCGCCGACAGCATTGCCAGCAGTGGCCGGTTTCAGTGGTCAGTACCCCAGGGCATCCTTTCGACCGACTGCTACATCCGCTACACTGCCGTGATGTTAAGCGACACAGTGGTGGGCATAACTCCGAGTGCCTTTGCTATTGCCACCGGGACCATGGTCGAAGAGGGAGTTAGGAATACTGGCGAGGCAGAAATGGCGCAACTCTTGGTCAATCCCTCAGTCAGTAGAAGAGATTTCTCCATACATGTTTCAACGCTGGGGAATGAAACCAAAGAGGTCGCGATATATGACCACAGTGGCAAGCTTGTGCGCGACCTACTCACAATATACGGTAGCGGTCACTTTGTCTTGCCCTGGAACCGGCGGTATAACAACAAGCGAATCGTGGCCTGTGGAACGTACTTCGTCACGATTCAGGGTGAAGGAAAAGGAGAGACAGCTAAGATCGTGGTGATTGATTGATCAGGAACTGGCGTATTTCTTCAGTATTGCGTCAAGTTCTTCTTGTCTTTCGACCAGGACCTTCCGTGATTTGCTGCCCTGGAACGGCTCGACAATGCCGGCGGCTTCGAGTTGATCGACAATACGGCCGGCCCGGGCATAGCCAAGATTGAGCCTTCTCTGCAAGAGTGATACTGAAGCAACCTGGTGTCTGAACACGAGGCGCGCTGCCTCTTCAAACAGCGTGTCCACGGTCATGTCAGTTTCCTGTTCCTCGATGATCACTTCGACTTCAGTCTCAGTGAGCTTCGGGTAATAACCGGTATCGATTATTTCGTCGATTTTCTCGACCGAAATGATGTTTGACAGGGCACGGCGTTTTTCTTCAAAGGCGACATCTTTTGTGTCGACGAATATCGTCCAGAGTTCTTCATCGACAATGGCGGTTACTATCTCATCGAGGTCGCCCTCAACATCACTAAGTATCTTCTGCAGGTGTAAGCGGGCGATGAGTTGACTTATGCCGCTGACCTCATCGGCGGCTATGTATGCGCCGTGCAGGCGCGTCGGTGTACCCTTGCCGGGTGGCAAGAATAGCATGTCACCGCGTCCGAGAAGTGATTCGGCGCCGTTCATATCGAGAATGGTCCTCGAATCGGTCTTCGAAGCAACCTGGAATGCAATGCGGCATGGGAAGTTGGCTTTAATCAAGCCGGTGATGACATCGACTGATGGTCGCTGTGTCGCCAGGACAAGATGGATACCGACGGCTCGTGACATTTGTGCGAGCCGGGTTATGTTCTCTTCGATTTCACTGGGTGCGGTGAGCATCAAATCGGCCAGCTCATCCACGACGACCAGGAGGTACGGTTTGTTGCGACCGCCCTTCTTGCGCATTTTCTCATTGTAGCCGTCGATATCGCGGACACCTTCGCGGGCAAAATCCCGGTAGCGCATTTCCATTATTGCGACCAGTCTTTCCAGCTCATTGACTGCTTCTTTCGGTTCAGTTATTGCGCGGCGCAGGAGATGGGGGATAGGATTATACATTGGCAATTCCAGTCGCTTGGGATCGATCATCAAGAAGCGAACATCATCCGGTGTTGAATGATACAGAATGCTCGCGATCAGTGAGTTTATACAGACGCTCTTGCCTGAACCGGTTGTCCCGGCAATTAACATATGGGGCATGATGGCTATGTCTTCGCTGATAGGCCGGCCGGTTATGTCCTCGCCCAATACTATGGCCAGGGGTGAGGGGTGATTTTCAAAATCCTCATCGACCAGACCATTCTTTAGATATACCAAGCTTCTTTCGCGATTCGGAACCTCAATACCGACTGCTGATTTCCCCGGGATCGGCGCCACTACCCGGATCCGGGTTGCCTTAAGGGCAAGGGCTAGATCATTATCCAGGTTCGCGATCCGGTTTACCTTGATTCCCGGGTCAGGTTGAAATTCAAAGCGCGAAATGACCGGGCCGGATTCAACGGCCACCACCTTGCCTGTGACGTCGAATTCGGCAAGGCGCCGGGTCAGGATTTCGGATTCCTTTCTCAATTGCTCATTATCAATGCCGTGTTTCTTGGCTGGAGCCTGGAGCAGGTTAAGAAACTCCCCTTTGAAGTCAATCTTCCTCGCTGGCTTATGCTCTGGTTTCTGCGCAGATTTCTCTTCAGCCTTGGCTGCTTTTTTCTGCTCTTTCTTCCTCTTGGGGATCTTCTTTATTCCTTCGATGACTTCGGCAGTCTTTATTCTCGGAAAGACCTTTTCCCTGATCATCATCAAGACAACGACAACGATGCTAAAGCCTAGTATGAGAAAGGTTCCAATGCCTCCGAAATAGCTTGTGAGGAAGCGGCTGATGAGCGAACCGAGCATTCCGCCGCTCGGCACATCGGCAACAGAAACCTTCAAGAAAAGCGCCATGATCGTATCTGCGATAATGCCGATCGGGATGAAGAATAATAAATAGGTATGGATCTTCTTACTGGCGTCGGTTACGAGAACATAGCCCGTATAGCCCAGCAGGGTCGGAATGATGAAGATATAGAACCCGATTAGCCAGAAAAGAGCATAGGAAGAATAATGACCGAACAGACCGCACCAGTTCTCATACCGCTCTCCCGGGTGAAGAAGGAACGATATCTGGGCCAGGAAGAAAAGAATCGATAAGAGGATAAAGATAATGCCGGAAAGCTTTCTTTTCTTGGATTGATCCAATTCGCGTGCGATAAAGACGAGTATGCCAATTGCGGCAAGGAGTAGTACAAGTGCTATTATTGTACCGAAACCGCCCACGTAAAATTCTATCGATAAATCCCTTTTTGTCAATATTACACATTGGATTGATTTGCGTAACTCATGAGAGCGCTGAAAGAATTTTCAGGGTTTTCAGAAAGAACTTCTTGACGTTTCGCTGGATGTGTGTATTATTTGGCTATGGTGAAGGTGTATATTCTCGACTTGCGTAAGAAATATCGAGACAATATTATTAAGGTTTTCGACCGGTTCATCGATACTGCAGACGGCCTCAAAATACTACGAAAGAATTCGCCGAGTGCGATCAAGTTGCACGTTGGCGAAGCTGGCAACATTAACTATGTTAATCCACGTTATGTCCAGAGGCTCGTTGAACTGGTGCAGCAGGCTGGTGGCACGTCTTTCCTGACCGACACAACCACACTCTATGCGGGCCGGCGCTTCCGGGCTGATCTGCACATCGCGCTTGCCAAGGAGCACGGTTTTGACTTTGCCCCGATGATCATTGCCGATGGCCTTCACGGCGATGACTATGTCGAGGTTGATGGAGCGAAGATTGCCAGCCTGTTTGACCATATTGACACGCTGTTCTGTGTATCGCATTTTAAAGGCCATCTCAATTGTGGCTTTGGTGGTGCGCTTAAGAACCTCGGCATGGGTTGTAGCGCAAAGGGGGGCAAGCTGGAAATGCATTCAAGGTCAAAGCCATATATTGATGAAGATCTTTGCACTGCCTGCCTGACTTGTTTGGATTACTGCATACACGGTGCAATAAAAAAGAAAGAGACGCGAGTGAAAATTGACAAGAAGACCTGCACTGGCTGTGCCGGTTGCATGGTCGTGTGTCCAGAGCGAGCGATCAGATTTTCATGGGACACGGCATCTTCAGAAATCCAGAGGGGCATAGCAAAGTACGCGGCGAGTGCAATAAAGGACAAGAAGGTTTTCTATTTGAACTTCTTGATTAATATTTCACCTAATTGTGATTGTTTCCAAACTAACGAACCGATGATCGCTGAAGACGTGGGTATTCTTGCATCATTTGATCCGGTAAGTGTTGACCAAGCCTGTTATGACTTGGTGAAAGAGCCGATTGACACGCTGCATCCTGAGGTCGATGCCCAGGAACAGCTCGCCTACGCCGAAGAATTCGGAGCCGGGGAGAGGACGTATGAACTCAAAGCTATCTAGCTTACGTCACAAGATAAAGCGTCTGGAAACGCTCATTAATACCTCGATGGTGTTTTCCGGGATCCTTGACATTGACGACCTATTGGACACGGTCATGCAGAAGGCTGAAGAAGTGATGGAAGCAGAAGCCTCATCGGTTTTTCGTATCGATGAAAAGAAAAAGGATCTCTATTTTGTCACCGCGCGTGGTGAAAAGGGAAAGGAAGCTAAAGAGATTCGCGTTCCCATGGGCAAGGGTATTGTCGGCTGGGTCGCTGAACACGGCAAGCCGCTGCTCGTGCCCGATGTGCGCAAGGACCGCAGGTGGTTTCGCGGTGTTGATGAAAAAACGAAATGGGTCACACGTTCTATATTGGCTGTACCCT
>JBAUFP010000155.1:0-3797 GCA_049679205.1 bacterium
GCTTACAGCCGACCAACCCGAGGAGGAGAAAACAAAGAGCACACCGCACAGTGTATTATATCTAAAACCCCCCTCGAGTCAACTTACTTTTCCTGCCAATTCTTGACTTTGCCAATTGAACGGATAAGATAGTGTCATGCGCACGAATCGAAAAGGCATCATAGTCAAGGGTGCACGGGTCCACAACCTGAAGAATATTGATGTTTTTATTCCGAGGAACCAGTTTGTTGTCATTACCGGTTTATCCGGTTCCGGTAAATCATCTCTGGCTTTTGATACACTATATGCCGAGGGGCAGCGCCGATACGTCGAATCTCTATCCGCGTACGCACGGCAGTTTCTGGGCATGATGGACAAACCAGACGTTGACGAAATCATCGGCCTTTCGCCCTCGATCGCGATCCAACAACGCAGCGCCGCGCGCAATCCGCGCTCCACGGTCGGGACCGTAACCGAAATATACGACTACCTGCGCGTGCTCTTTGCCCGCATTGGAACCCCTTATTGTTACCGCTGTGGCCGGAGAATCCAATCACAAACAACCGATCAAATAGTCGACACGATCCTCGATCTTCCGGCCGGAACCAGGATCGAAATTCTTGCACCGCTTGTCAAGGGCCGCAAGGGTGAGTACAAAGATTTTCTCAATAATCTCAAGCGCCGCGGCTATGTGCGCGTGCGCGTCGACGGGAAGATCTCTGAGATCGAAAACACAGCCGCTCTCGAACGCTACAAGAAGCATAATATCGAAATCGTCATCGACCGGCTGGTCATAAAAGACGGTCTACGCAAACGACTCGCCGACTCGGCTGAAATAGGTCTGAAAGAAGGTAATGGCATTCTGATCGTGGTGGTCGGTAGTAAAGATGAACGCATCTTCAGCCAGCAGCTTGCCTGTGTACACTGTGGTATCAGCTATCCGGAGATAGCGCCGAGGATGTTCAGCTTCAACTCGCCCTATGGCGCCTGCGAGCATTGCGATGGTTTAGGCTTTAAAATGGAAATCGACCCCTCAAGGCTCATTGCCAATGAGAAGCTATCGATCTTGGATGGTGCGCTCGAGCCTTACGGGGTGCCGGGCCGGTGGCGCTCTTCTCTGTTGAGAGCGCTTGCCAAGAAGCTCAAGTTCGATCTGGCGACACCATACTACAAATTACCCGCCAAAGTAAAGAAAGCGCTGCTCCAGGGCGAAGATATTCCGATTCGCGTTGAGTACCGGCGCAGCGACGGCAGCGGCCACGGAGAATTCGATGAACATTTCGAAGGAATCGTGCCCGAACTAATGCGCCGCCATCGCGAAACCAAATCGCAAATGATGCGGCAGGAGATCGAAGACTACATGACCTTCACACCATGTCCGGTCTGTCATGGCACCCGCTTGCGACCCGAGAGCCTCGCCATAAAAATTGGTGACAAAAACATCGCCCAGATCACCAGGATGTCGATAAAAGGAGCCCTCACCCACTTCACCGATGTTAAATTGAGTGAAAAAGACATGCAGGTCGGCAAAGAAGTAATAAAGGAGATCAAGCGAAGACTCGGCTTTTTGAACTCAGTCGGACTTGATTACCTCACCCTGGACCGCACGACCGAGACCCTGGCCGGCGGCGAGGAACAACGCGTACGGTTGGCAACTCAGATAGGTTCGGGTCTGGTTGGCGTATTATACATTCTTGATGAACCATCGATTGGACTACACTATCGCGACAACAAACGGCTATTGGCAACCCTTAAAGAACTGCGCGATATCGGCAACACCGTGTTAGTGGTCGAACATGATGCAGAAACAATCCTCAATGCCGACCACATTATCGACCTGGGTCCGGGCGCCGGCGAACAGGGCGGTCATGTAGTTGCCACCGGCACACCGGCGGCGATCGAGAACAATAGAAAATCGATCACCGGCCGTTACTTAAAAGGAACAGAAAAGATCGATTTGCCAAAAAAACGACGAAATAACGGCGCGCGTCGGTTCACTATTAAGGGAGCACGGGCGAACAATCTGAAATCAATAGACGTGGAAATCCCACTTGGCCTTTTTGTCGTCATCACCGGGGTATCTGGTTCGGGGAAATCAACTCTGATCGTGGACACACTCTACCGCGTCCTTGCCCAGCAATATTATCACTCTAAATATCCACCGGGTGAATACGATAAGATAATCGGCATGGAAAATATCGACAAAGTAATCAACATTGACCAATCGCCCATCGGCAGAACACCACGCTCCAACCCAGGTACATACACGAGTGCCTGGACTCCGATCCGTGAACTCTTTAGCAAGCTGCCCGAATCCAAAGTACGGGGTTACCGTCCAGGAAGATTTTCTTTCAATGTTCCAGGTGGCCGGTGCGAGCAGTGTGAAGGCGACGGCATCTTGTGGATCGAGATGCACTTCCTGCCCGATGTCCATATTACGTGCGACGCATGCGCAGGCAAACGTTTCAACCGTGAGACTTTAGAAATAAGATACCGCGGCAAGAATATCAGTGACATTCTGAAAATGTCAGTAACCGAAGCCCTAAAGTTTTTCGAAAATATCCCGCAGATAAAAAGAAAACTACAACTCCTTAATGATGTCGGGCTGGGCTACATCAAGATTGGTCAATCCGCCACTACACTTTCCGGCGGTGAGGCGCAGCGGATCAAACTGGCGAAAGAACTTTCCAAGATCGCAACTGGCCGCACCCTTTATATACTGGATGAACCGACCACTGGTTTACACTTCGAGGATGTCAAACTGCTACTCAAGGTGCTGAACCGGCTGGTTGACAAGGGCAACACAGTCATCGTCATCGAGCATAACATGGAAGTGATAAAATGCGCGGACTGGATAATCGACCTGGGCCCGGAAGGCGGCGACGAAGGCGGCCGGGTCGTCTGCGCGGGCCGACCCGAAGAGATCACCAAAGTAAAAAAATCCTACACGGGCCAATACCTAAAAACCCACCTGCCCTAACCACGGGGACAGGCATGCACTTTTACACTTCTGTATCACCGTAATCTGTTTATTCATCACTGTAATCGGCTGCGAAGCAGAAAAGTGTAAAAGTGCATGCCTGTCCCCCGGAATTAGCGGTAGTCTTCGCGTACCGGGTAGAACACATCGAGAATACGGACAGCGGTTTTCGCCTTGCAGCCGTGTCGAACATCTGACGGAACGACCGCACTGAGACCCGGCTTTGCCTCATGGACTTTCCCCTCTACTGTGAAATCGAACTCGCCCTCGAGTACATTGACAATCTGCTCGTGCGGATGGGCATGATCCGGCATGACCGCGCCCGCATCAATGTACCAGTAAACAACGGTCATGTTGTCGGAATGGACGAATTTGCCCTTGATGCCGGGCACGATTTCTTTTTCCTTCAAATCAGTGATCTTTGTGATCATCATACATCTCCTCCTACAATTAAGCTCCTTTATACTTAGTTTTGTATCTCAGCAGAGCACCAGCGCCGCCGAGGCTATTTAGCACTTTGTTTTCTTTGGGCACGAATTCCACATGAGCGCCTGTACTCTTGGCAAGGCTCGTCAACTCTTCAGACTCGTTGAAAGGGAGTGATTTCGAGATGATAAGCGTATCAACCTGCCCCATCTTCAATGCGTCACGGGTTTGGCTAATGCCGGCCACACCAAGCCCGCCTCTGCGTACTTCAGTCACGAGTTCTTGGAGCAATTCTTCTTCCTCGGCTCGCTCGACTCCTTCCATTATCGGTCTTATCTTCTTCAGAAAGTCCATATCAGCGGCGTCGAGGTCCCAGCGTATTTTAGTAACAACCTTATCTTTCCAGTTCTGA
>JBAUFP010000156.1:0-10461 GCA_049679205.1 bacterium
GTGTATAATCAACCAAACCATGATGCGTTAAGATCTGCGCCGTCTCATGGATTGTCAGCCCTTCGGGTATCGTAACAATGATTTCTGACCGGCCGCCACTAGAGAGCCGGTCGATCACGTATATGGGATTCTTGTATACAGGAAGCTCGTACTTCCCTGCCTTGAGCTGTTTTTCGCGACCCATCAATTTGAGCCAGAGAAGAAATTCATCAACATTACGTACTATGTGCTGTTCGGTCAAGAAACTGGCTATCTCCCGGGCACTTACATTATCCGGAATTATCACTTCGGTCGGACCAATGTAGAGTGGCTGCCACCAAACGACAAGGATTAGGAATAATACTGCAATCAGTAGATATTTCTTATCCATCTATGCCCTCTTCGATTCTAGATATTCATCCAGCATGATCGCGGCAGCGATCCGGTCAATCTCCTCCTTCTTACCGCTTATGCCCAGGTTCCGCATCCTTTTCACCGCATATTTGCTTGAGTAGCGCTCGTCCCACAATACAACCTCGACATCTATTGATCTTTTCAGTTTCTTCAAAAACCGCTCAATTCGGTTTGACATCTCGGTCGGTTTACCCTGCAATGAGAGTGGATTGCCAAGAATGATCAGTCCCACCTCATGTTCCTGTGCAATACACTTAAGTCGCTTTATTAAATCAGAACCCGACCTGGGCTCAATGGTCAACAACGGCTGCGATATCGTGCATAACGGGTCCGTTATTGCCACGCCTACTCTTTTCAAGCCATAATCGATTGCCATAATTCTCATGTTTCCGTAAATTATACAGATATATCTATTTTTGTCAATATTAATTGACTTTGGAAGCGATATAGATAGAATATCATGTGGGGTATTTACGGATCATTCGGCCGGTCAATTGCCTCATAACCCTGATATCGGTATTGGTTGGAGCGTGGATTGGCAGGAACATCTTCTTCTCGGGCCCGCTGCTCGCTGCCGGATTGATTGGCTTTGCAGTATGTGCCTTTGGCAATGTCGTAAACGACATAAAAGATATTGATATCGATCGCATAAACAACCCGGCGCGTCCGCTGCCGGCTGGAGAAGCAAAGAAAAACATCGCTTCATTCATGGCGATTGCCTTTCTTATCCTCTCTACGACGGGTTCGATTTTTTTGGGATTATGGCCATTTTTAACCGTAATCACAGCACTTATGCTGCTTCTTCTCTACTCGGTTCGCTTGAAGAAAACCCTGGCCGGGAATATCACGGTCGCCCTGATCGCCGGGTTGAGCTTTGTTCTTGGTGGTTTTGTTACCCACAACCCAGCTTGCCTTGTGCCGCTGTTCTTTTCGATTTTCATTCACCTACCACGCGAAATCATAAAAGATGTGATTGATATGAAAGGGGATAAAACAATCGGTGCCGTCACCTTACCCATTGTTGCTGGCCCATTCCGGGCCTGCAGCATCAGTGCTCTGTTACTTGCGTTTCTCTGTCTTATACTACCTTTGCCCTATATTTTCGGCATATTGAATAGTAACTATATCATTATTATCTTGGTGGCTGGTTACCCACCTCTCTTGTATGTGGTATGGCAATTGCTCAGAAAACCACCAACCCAGAGATTACCGCTCATTAGTAACCTCATCAAGATGTCAATGGCCATCGGCCTAATAGCAATGATTGTGTCATGATAAAAACGATTATCCTCGGTATTGTGCAAGGAATAACCGAATTTCTACCCGTATCCAGCTCGGGCCATCTCGCTATCCTGGAGCGCTTGTTCGGAATTTCCGAACCCGTATCTCTTGCTGTTTTTCTACACTTCGGGACGCTTATTGCGATAGTCGTATTCTTTTTTAAACCCATTTCTGATCTTCTTAAAGGAATTTGGAGAGGCAACCAAGAAAGTCTTGCATATTTCATTAAAATTATCATAGGGACGATTCCTATCCTCATTGCCGGCCTACTCCTTGAATCCTGGGTCGCGCACGCCTTCACAAACATGATAATAGTCAGCATACTCCTCGGCATAACCGGAACCATCGTGCTCGTGACCGGGCTCATTCAACGAAGACAAAAGAAAATCAACCTCCTCACCGCATTTTTCATCGGTATTGGTCAGATGTTCGCCATCCTCCCCGGAATCTCGAGATCCGGCATGACCATTTCCGCCGGGTTGTTTTCCGGCATCGAACCCGAGCGCGCGTTCGAATTTTCTTTCTTATTATCAATACCCGCCGTGCTCGGGGCCAATATCTATGAATTGAAGAACGTATCCAGCATGGGTAACATACCCGAACTGTTCGCCGGCATGGTCTTCAGTTTTCTCACTGGTCTCCTGGCATTGAAAATCCTTCGCAGTATGGTTTACCGACGTTTCTATTTATTCGGGCCCTATTGTCTCATCATCAGCATCATAATGCTGATCGTGCTAAGATGAAAAAACTCTTCATAATACTATTTCTCGTTCTTGTGCCGATGACCGGCGAAAGCAACTGGCATCGAAAGGGCAACCTGGTATTAGAAGGCATTCCGGAAATACCCGTTTCGGTCGCGGCCCGGTTACATCCTTACCAGAACATACGATCGGCCGTGTTTCTTGATTGGTTACCGGAAGATAAAGGAATATTGATCAAGACCAGGTTTTCTGAAACGAGCCAAATTCATTCTATTGAAGTACCAGGGGGGCAGCGTCGTCAGATGACTTTTTTTTACGAACCAATCGACGAATGTGTCGTCTGTCCTGATTCTCGCAGATCGCGGTTTCTCTTTACTAAAGACTCAGCCGGAAACGAGGTGAATCAGATCTACAAATATGACTACGCAAATGGAATCTATATGCTCCTGAGCAATGGAAAATCCAAACACAATACTATTGTGTGGTCGAAGAAAGGTGATGAGTTCGCTTTTCGCAGCAACAAGCGAAACCGTCGCGACTATGATATCTATCTCGGCGACCTAAACGGCAAGGCGAGCTTCAGGTCAATACTAGAGGAAGGAGGATATTGGTATCCAGTAGAATTCTCCCCGGATGATCGTAAACTGCTGGTCAAAAAATATGTTTCCTCAGGTGAATCATACTATTACATTCTAGACCTGAGAAGTCAAAAGATTACAGCCATTAATGATGACACAACAGCGATAGCCCACGGAACCGCACGCTGGGCACCGGATATGAAAGGCATCTATGTTGTCTCGGACAAATTTAGTAGTTTCAAGCAGCTCCTTTACTATGATCTGCACAGCAGGCATTTCGAAATCCTCACGGAACAAATACCTTGGGATATCGGGGAGATCGAGCTCTCTCCATCCAGAACCACATTGGCATTTACCAGCAACGAAGATGGCTACACTAGGTTGTATCTGATGGATACGGAAAGCCGTAAACTGAACCGCGTGACCCTACCCGACGGACAGATTTTCAATCTAACATTCAAACCGGGCGGAGACGAACTTGCGATAACATTGAACATGCCGGCGCAACCGAGCGATGTCTACACATTGAACCTGGAATCAAAAACCTTTGTCCGCTGGACCCACAGTGAACTCGGTGGTCTCGATACATCAGCATTTGTATCGCCCCGAATGATACATTATGAAACCTTTGATAGTATCGGCGGTAAGCCAAGAACCATCTCTGCCTATTACTACGAACCCAAGAAATCCAAACCGCCATACCCTGTGTTAATTGATTGTCATGGTGGCCCGGCGGTTCAGGAAAAACCATACTTCTCTTATCTTTTCCAGTTCTACCTAAACGAAATGGGAATTGCAGTAATCGCTCCTAATGTCCGTGGCTCAACCGGCTACGGCCGGGAATTCATGATGCTCGATGACGGCGAAAAAAGAGAGGATGCCGTAAAGGACATCGGCGCCCTGCTCGACTGGATCCATACACAACCACAGCTCGATGCAGAGCGTATTGGAATCAAAGGCGGTTCGTATGGCGGCTATATGGCGCTTGCCTCCATGATTCACTATAATGACCAACTACGTTGCGGCATAGATGAATGGGGCATCAGCCATTTTGTCACCTTTCTCGAAAATACAGGCCGATATCGCCAGGATATCCGGCGTACTGAATACGGTGATGAACGCGATGCAGCGATGCGGGAAGTCCTCAACCGCATCTCACCTCTAACGAATGCCCGAAGAATAAGGAAGCCAATGTTCATTGTTCAAGGCTTGCACGATCCAAGGGTTCCGGCTTCTGAAGCCGAACAGATCGTAGCGGCGATCCGCAAGAATGGCGTTGATGTCTGGTACCTTCTGGCCGAGGACGAAGGACATGGGTTTGGTAAAAAATCAAACCGCAATATATATCAGCAAGTGCTGATTCTGTTCCTTGAAAAATTCTTACTCAAGAAAGAATAAAGGGCAGCAGAGGGCGATAAAGGGCAATAACAAGGCTAATAAAGGCGCCTTTAATCGCCTTCTTCACCCCTCTTGAGCCTTTTATCAGCCCTTTGGTCAAGGAGGTCTTATGAAAGTATTAATCAGCTATTATTCTCGCACCGGCAACACGGCGAAGATGGCAGAAGCTATTGCTCAGGGCGTCAGAAACGAGGACGTATCCTGCGATGTGAGGGAAGTCACCACGGTCAAAATTGATGAATTGCTCGACTACGATGCATTGATCTTTGGCTCACCCACGTACTACGGTTTAATGGCGTCCGAAATGAAAAAGCTGATCGACGACAGCGTCAAACATCACGGCAAACTGACCGGTAAAATCGGAGGTGCTTTTACTTCATGCGGTATGATCGGCGGCGGCGCTGAAACTACAATCCTGAGTATTCTGCAAGCGTTCATGGTGCATGGAATGATCGTCGTTGGTGATGCCGTACTCCAGCACTATGGGCCACTCGCCATTGGTGCACCAGACCAGGAAGTCAGTAAGATGTGCAGAAAATACGGGCAGAAAATCGCCGCGCTCATCAAAAAAATCTTCACCCAGTGAGCACTTGCTGGGTCATGACCAACCATAAGATCGTGACTACCTTCGTCCTTTGATCTCTTATCCCTCCACTAAGCACTTTCGTATTTAAACAATTGTTTAAATAGCAAATTACTGCTTTTTTCGCATATGTTCTACACATTGTTCAAGACCATCAAGAACCCTAAGCACGGCAGCATCTTTCAACCAGTATACACGCTGGTTCAATTTTGGTTCATACCGTACGATATCAATATTCCGTAAAGTGCGCAGGGTGAGAGAGATTGTCTGGATTGAAACTCCGATCGCGCTTGCCAATTCTGACGGAGTCTTTCTCGCTCTACCCAGCGTTCGGATTATTTGATAGGCGGTCGGATTGCCAAGAATTCGACAAACACGCGAAGCCCGGTACTGTGTTTCGGGCATCTTCCTCGTCATATGTTGTTCATTATACATCATTTTGCCACTTTGACAATTGTTTAAATAGCCAAATAGAGAATCCTTTCTGCCCGTAGCATTTTCATTGAAAATCAGCATGCGAATGCTATGGGTCTGCTAAACCAAGAGTCGGCTTGACGGACACCGATTTATGGATATAATAGGCCGGAGCAAACATGCCAAAAATGAAAGCCGTAGCAAAGACAAAACCCGCACCCGGCGCGGAAATCATTGACATCGACATACCAACACCCGGACCCGATGAGGTCCTGGTCAAGGTTTTAGCTACTTCGATCTGTGGCACCGACCTTCATATTTATGAGTGGAACGAGTGGGCACAAAACCGTATCAAAAGAATGCCGCAGGTAATGGGCCATGAACTATGTGGTGAGATCGTGGAACTCGGCAACAATGCAAAGAATCTGAAAAAAGGTGACATCATTTCCGCAGAAACGCATATCGCCTGCGGGCATTGTTTCTTGTGTCATACTGGCAATGCCCATATTTGTGTCAACGGCCGGATATTCGGAGTCGATGTCAACGGCGTTTTTGCTGAGTACGCAGTAGTCCCGGCAAATAATGCCTGGGTATTGGACAAGAAAATCCCAAAAGACCACGCTTCAGTCATGGAGCCGCTGGGTAATGCCGTGCACACGGTGCTGGCCGGCGAAATAAGCGGCAATAACGTTCTCGTCACGGGCTGCGGCCCCATTGGACTGATGAGCATCGCCGTTTCACGCATCTGCGGCGCAACGCGGATCTTCGCCACCGAAATAAACGACTTTCGTATCAAGCTAGCTAAAAAAGTGGGCGCAGATAGTGTGCTCAACCCGGAAAAAGATCGCGTTATGAATAGTATTCTAAAGGATACTGACGGACTTGGTGTTGATGTAGTGCTCGAAATGTCCGGCAACCCGACCGCTATTAGAGAAGCCTTTAGAGTGTTGAGACCCGGTGGCCGTTACTCGATTCTCGGCATACCAAACAAGCCAATGGAAATAGATTTGGGTAAAGATATCGTTTTTAAGTATGCTACAGTTCAAGGCATAAACGGCCGCCTGATGTTCTCTACATGGCACAAAACAACAAGATTCTTAAGCTCCGGGCGTCTTGACTTAGAGCCGATCATTACTCACCGCTTCCCACTAATCGAATTCGAGAAGGGCATGGAACTCATGAGCAGTGGCAACTGCGGGAAGATCCTTCTTTATCCTTGATTGAATCATCAATATGGTGAGAGGATCAGGGATAGATATTCTAGCAACGAACCGGTTTAGAACTCTAAAAAATAAGTCTCAATTCATCAACAGTATTCTCACGCAGAAAGAACTGGCACAAGCATCGAAGTATTTCCGTCGTGATGCGTTTTATGCGGCGCTTTTTACCCTAAAGGAAGCGATGCTGAAGGCATTTGGCTGTGGCCTTCACCACGGTTCCTTTTGGCAACATATTGAGATTGATCAAGAATTATCTCCGATAATTTCCCGTTCTCTGTTTGATTCGGCGGTTGAGCAGCCGCCTGAGAAAGTCCATGTTTCTTTCGCCTGCACGAAAAATTACACATTGAGCATCGCTCTGACAGAAACAGAAGAATGACCATCAGGAGGTGTTTAGATGAGTAACATCGGTTCTTATGAAGAGAAGTACAAGAATTTCGATTGGATGGTTTCCGCAACGGAACTCGAATACGGCAAAGACGGAATATATAATATCGCGTATTATTGCAGTGATCGCATCGTCGAAAAGGGACTCGGAGATAAAACGGCACTCATCTGGCAGGGGTTTTCAGGTACCGTTAAAAACTATACATATCGAGACATAAAAATTTACAGCAACAATTTCGCAAAGTTTCTATCCCAGCTTGGCATTGTTGCTGGTGACCGGATCTGCATATTCATGGATCGTATACCGGAATTGTACATTTCATTCCTGGGCATACTCAAGATGGGTGGAATCACACAACCCCTATTTTCGGCTTTTGGCGAAGAGGCCCTTTTCACGCGCCTTGATGATGCACAAACCAAAGCAATCTTTACCACCAAGAAACACATCGGTAAGGTCCGCCGAATTCGTGAAAAGCTACCCGCCCTGGAAAAAGTCATTCTGGTCGACGCCGATCAGCAACACCTCAAGGGAGACGAAATAGCTTTCCGGATGGAAGGAGCACCAAGGGTGAATGAATTTCCCGTTTTCAAGGCCGAGGCGGAAACCCCATCAGTCCTTCATTACACATCGGGCACAACCGGCAAACCAAAAGGTGCAATGCACGTTCATGCATCCATCATTGCCCAGTATATCACCGCAAAATGGGTGCTCGATATCACCACCGACGACATCTACTGGTGCACTGCCGATCCTGGTTGGGTAACCGGCACTAGTTATGGTATTATCGGCCCCTGGTCAGCTGGTGTTACTCAAACCGTGCTCGATGCAGGATTCAATTCCGAGAAGTGGTACGGATTCGTCCAAAAACACAAGATTACGGTCTGGTACACTGCACCCACGGCCATTCGTTTGCTCATGAAAGATGGGGTCCAGGCGGTAAAGAAGTACGACCTTAGCAGTCTGCGCCACCTAATAAGCGTTGGTGAACCACTCAATGCCGAAGCCGTGATCTGGTCAGAAGAGGCTTTCGACAAACCGTTTCACGATTCCTACTGGCAGACCGAGACCGGCGCGATCGTAATCACCAATTATCCGGGCATGAAGATAAAACCCGGGTCAATGGGAAAACCTTTCCCCGGAATAACGGCCACGGTAGTTGACCAGGAAACATTTGAACCGATAAAGACGCCCGGCACGGTCGGACTCATCGCCCTGAAGCCTGGCTGGCCTTCAATGTTCCGTACGTACTGGAATAACAAATCCACATATGACAGCAAGTTTGCCAATAACTGGTACATATGCGGCGACCGGGCAAGCATTGATGCCGATGGATACTTCTGGTTCGTGGGGCGTGATGACGACGTCATCAACACGGGTGGGCATCTGGTCGGTCCATTTGAGATCGAATCCGCGCTTCTGGAGTACGATGCCGTTGCCGAATCCGCGGCGATCGGCAAACCTGATCCGGTAAACATGGAGGTCGTGAAAGCCTTTGTCGCCCTCAAACCGGGATACGAGGCGAATGCCGACCTGGAATTGAGTATAATGAATTTCATCCGCAAGAAACTGTCACCGCTCGCCATGCCCCAGGAAATCGAATTCGTCGAATCGCTGCCAAAAACCCGCAGTGGGAAAATCATGCGCCGATTGCTCAAGGCCAAAGAGTGGGGACAGGAGATTGGTGACGTATCCACTTTAGAAAATGATTAGAACAAAGGAGGAACAATGGCTGAAGATTTGAGGAATTTAATCATCGATTATGTGAAACGCGAGTATCTGGAGGAAGATTCTGAGGAAGAAGTAAATGAAAACACGCCGTTGATATCAAGCGGCATCGTCGATTCATTCTCAATGGTTTCTCTCAAAACATTCCTCGAGAAGAAGTTCAACGTAAAGATCCCTGATGACAAGGCCACGCCTGAAGCCTTCGACACTGTTAATAATATGGTCAATCTGCTGAATGAATTAAAGATTACTTAGGGGGTTTTCATGGCCTACAGCCCAAAGGCAAAAGATTTCTATGCTGGCGAATTGAATGGGATACAACGGGCCGGAACCTACAAAGAAGAACGATTCATCGAATCTCCCCAAGCCGCGAACATCAAAGTCGAATTCCCGAGCGGTTCGCCGCCAAAAGAGGTGCTCAATTTCTGCGCCAATAATTACCTCGGCTTATCAAGCTTTCCTGATGTTGTGGCTGCCGCCCACGAGGGATTGAAAACCCGTGGCTACGGCATGTCTTCGGTACGCTTTATCTGCGGTACCCAGGATATCCATAAGGAGCTGGAGCGTAAGCTGAGTGAATTTCTCCACACCGAGGATACGATACTCTTCCCTTCCTGCATGGATGCAAACGCGGGTGTTTTTGATGTGGTGTTGGACAAAGAAGATGCGATGATCGCTGACCGCTTGGTGCACGCATCGATCGTTGATGGCATGAGACTCTGCAAGGCACAACTCTACAACTACAAACATTCCAATATGGAACATCTCGAGGAAAAACTGAAGGAAACCCAAGAGTACCGCTTCCGATTGATCATCACCGATGGTGTCTTTTCGATGGACGGTGATATTGCTAAACTTGCTGAGATTTGCGACCTCGCCGACAAGTATGACGCAATGGTTCTCGTCGATGATTCACATGCTACCGGGTTCATGGGTAAACAAGGCCGTGGCACGCATGAACACTGCGGCGTCCTGGGTAGGGTTGACATCATCACGACCACTCTGGGCAAAGCATTGGGTGGCGCTTCGGGCGGCTGCGTGAGCGGACGCAAGGAGATCGTTGAGCTATGCCGCCAACGCGCACGTCCCTATCTATTTTCCAACACTGTTCCACCGGTAATTGTTGCCGCAGCAAGTAAGGTTCTCGATATTATCAGCAAAACGACTGACCGCCGGGACAAGCTGGAGCAAAATACCAACTACTTCCAGAAAAAGATGACGGCGGCTGGCTTCGACATTAGAGAAGGTGCACACCCGATAGTCCCGATCATGCTCTACAACGCAAAGCTCGCCCAAGATATGGCGCGCGACCTGTACAACGAAGGCATCTACGTCATAGGATTCTCCTTCCCGGTTGTCCCCAAGGGGCAGGCCCGCATCCGTGTGCAGATCTCTGCGGCTCATGAAAAAGAGCATCTTGATAAAGCCATCGCCGCGTTCACAAAAATCGGTGAAAAATACGCGATACTGGGCAAGAAGAAAAAAGAGATCATCGAGAAATACGGCCTGTGATAAACACGAATATCGAAATCCGAAATACTAAACAAATCCGAATTTCAAATTCCGAAATTCAAAACGGTTTCGGTCATTGTTGTTTCGAATTTTGAGTTTGTTTCGAATTTCGTGCTTCGGATTTAGGATTTCCTATGAATAATACGTCAGACGTTATCATCATCGGGGGTGGCATCATAGGTTGTGCCACCGGCTACTACCTGGCAAAAAAGGGATTCAAGGTAAATCTGTTAGAAAAAGATTTCCTGACCTCCGGTTCAACTGGCCG
>JBAUFP010000157.1:0-3083 GCA_049679205.1 bacterium
AACATCTAAGTCGGTACCGAGCGGGCAGAAATCAGGCCATACTACGAGGTAGTTTTGTGCGCCGAATTCTACGATTGGAGTGGTCGAAATTCCCTGCGTTACTGCAATTGTAATGGTTTGTCCTTCAGGCTGGCAAGAGGCATTGACGAAACGACCAATCACTCCATTGTACTCCTCTGACCAGGTGACGAGGCAGCGGTTACCGTCGAAGGCGATATCTGGATTATAATCTCCGGTGCCCACAGCAACCCCGGCGTCCAGAACTACACCATTTTGGTCAACGCGGGCAACTTTTACTGGCGATGACCGTAGGTCAAAAGCTTGGTCAAACCATGCTACGAAGTAGTTTTGACCGGCAAAGGTGACGGCAGGTTCGGTCTGCCCGCCTGAGTTGTTACATATGACGATTAGCGAGTCGATTATATCGAGTTCGGCCGTGACCCGCACGCCGAAAATATCAGCCATGTTTCAACAGCTGTCTTGGACGACGACGAGAAAGTTAGTGCCGTCATAAGCGGCAACCACGTCGACCGTACGGTCGCGCATCATGAGGACGCCCTCCGGGTCGAGCAGCTGACCGTCTTCGCTCACCCGGGCAGCCATTGTCGATCGGTCTGACGGGTAATAGCGCAAGTCTTCCCAGAACACATAAAACTGGTCATTAGCAAATTGTACAATTGGAAAATGCTGCGATTCAACTTCGGCAGAGATGGGGAAGTCACTGCCAAGAATAAAGAGTAACGCGATTAAGATATCACACCTCGAATTTCTTTGTTTATTAGTGAGTTGCTAAGAGTATTTCAATACCTCCATTATCATTTCTTCTGTTTCCCGCGCGTCTTTTTCATCCATCTGGTTGATAGCAAACCCAGCGTGGATCATGACATAGTCATCCACCTTGATATCGGGTACGAGGACAATCGAGATGTTACGACGAACACCCATAATCTCGGCGGTTGCCATATCACCGTCGATTTCGTCGATGCGTCCGACAACGCCTAGGCACATCCGCAATGCTCCTTCATATATGAATTATATATAAAGGGCATACATTATCAAGGGTCAAGGAGTGAGATGCGATATGTTGAGGTACGTGGTTTGATAATCGGCCAGATCGTAACCGTATACGTCTATTGTGAATTCTCTAATACCCTCTATGTAGTATAGCATGCAATTCTCCTTTACTAGTTGCTGCAGTTCATGGAGGGTGAGCAGGTAGCGATACGAGATGTCGCGCCGGAAATTTCGGACGCCTTCGCGCGGCCGGTTAGGGTCATACATTCGTTTTGTTTCTCGGACCGATGATACGTTTTCGTCCAGATATGCCAAGATCGGTAACCATGAACCAATGACCACAGTGCTGTGGTCATCGATCCGTGCTTCCATTAGCCTCTGTGCGAATTCCTGTTGTTGCTTTCTTGCCGTGACGTTCCTGATTATCATCCCGCGTTCGAAAATACTCGTGCAAATCTGACCGCGGCCGATGTGCTGTACATTGACAACTGTCACAAATGCGTGGGATAGGGCTAGGACACTAAAAAGTATCAAGAGTGGTTTTTTGCCCACCCGGTAGGTGAGTAGTAATACAAATGGAATGAAGGGGATAACATACTCGATGTGATAGGGCATGGCAGCGAAAGCGACCAATCCAACAAGGACCGCGAACAACGCGAATATGATGTGTCGGTCGTGCCGCGCGATTACGCGGTGCAATTCGCGATGAGACAAGACGAGCAGAACGACTAATGCTGTGAGTGATAGTAGTCCAAAATGCTTGATTGCCAGGTAGCCAATTTGTAGCAGACCCGTCTCTGTCGGATAGCGTCGGAGAAATCCCAAACCGTAGGTCAAAAGCAAAGGAGTGTAGGACAGGGCGGCAATGATGATTGCCGAAAAGAGGTATTTCATGGTGTTTCTGATATTCTGTTTTTCACTATAACATAAGTACAAGAAGGGTAAGACAAGAATCAATGCTGGCAGCCGGGAACCGGTGGCGAGACCCGTCATGAGTCCGGCGACTACCCAGCGTTTTCTCAGGATAAGGAACCATGTGAGCATGATAAAACAGAGCGACCACATGTAGTCCATGGTGTTCGCACTGTTGATCCAGAGTATGGGGAGAAAGGCGTAGGTAATTATCAGTAGTCCTCGGTTACGGTAATCCAGTATTTTCAGGATTCGTGCGAAGACGAAAACCGAGATCAAAGTCAAGAGCATTGTCAGGCTGTTTGTTGCTAACCATCCGTGGTCAATGAGGAGCGAATTCACGAATTCGGGTACGGGATAGCCCGGGAATCTTGACGCGTGATATTGTGAGTGGTGTTTCAGATCGAATGCCGTGTTGGCGACACGCCAGGCATCCGCGTCCAGCCCGAAACCGAGGTCGAGTAACGGTATTCGGGAAAGAATGAATGTTAGTCCAAGAAATAATAGATTGGGTAATCGACTCCAGTCAGATGAAAGTAGTCTGTTACATCTTACCGCGAACGTCATGTGGTTGTCATGTTCGAAATTTCGAATTGCCGGCGATCACTTGTCCGTATGAGATGCACCCGTCGTTATTAGGCAGCAGGTGGTGGGTGAATACTCGGAAACCGCTCGCTTCAAAACGTTTGATCATGAGGCTAAGTAGATAGCGGTTTTGGAACACGCCGCCGGAAAAACATACTTGCTTTGTCCGGTGTTTTTTTCTGAGGTTGCCTGCGACATCCAGGGAGAATGCTACAATAGTATTGTGGAATTTCGCTGAAATGATCCCGTTTGAGACCCTTTTTCTTTTGTCCTTCAAAATCGCATCCAGGGTATCACGGACCTCGATCACTAACGGGTCACCAACAGTTATTTTATATGGGTAGGAGCCTTTGACCCCTGGTTTTGCCGTATACTCCAGGTTGATCGCAGCCTCGGCCTCATATGTGATTTCACTCGTGACCCCGAGCATTGCCGAGACGCAGTCGAAGAGCCGGCCCATGCTTGAAGTGTATGCGAGATTTCGGTTTTGTTCGATCATTTGCTGGATGACCCGTGTTTCCGAAACAGGCGCCATGCGCAGGGTTTTTCCTAGTAAATGATGGGCATAGGCG
>JBAUFP010000158.1:0-5249 GCA_049679205.1 bacterium
CCGAGAAACCTTTGGTTTCCTCGATTACGGTGATAACAAATAGATTACAGTGATAGGAAAGAGCGTAGCGCGTAATGTGTAATGCGTAACAATAGCGTATCAGGATATCAGAGTGCCAGCGGGCAGAATACCAGAGTATCAGGAAGAGCCTAGTGCGTATAGCATAAAGCGTATGGCGGGAAGCTAGTGATTGACTTTTAGGGATTCCTGCCTATAATTAACTTTAGTGAAAAAGATAATGGAAGAATCAGACATCAGGAGGGCGCTGATTCGCATTGTACACGAAATCATTGAACACAACAAAGGCATAAAAAATCTAGCACTCATCGGTATCAAGGCGCGTGGTGATTTGATCGCGCGTAGAATTGCTGATAAGATAAAAGCGAACGAGGGGTTGAAAGTACCGCTCGGTGCTTTGGATATCACGCTTTACCGTGACGACTTGCAGCTGGTCTCTGAGGCGCCGATCATTGAAGGTACGGATATTAACTTTGATGTTAATAAGAAAACCATTGTTCTGGTTGACGATGTTCTTTACACGGGTCGAACGATCCGGGCGGCGATTGAAGAGATCCTTGATTTCGGCAGACCCAGAGCAATTCAGCTGGCGGTCTTGATTGACCGCGGCCATAGAGAATTGCCTATCCAGGCGGACTTTGTCGGGAAAAAGGTGCCTGCGGCACGGACTGAAATCGTTGATGTTCACATCAAAGAACTCGATGGCGAGGACTGTGTTTTGCTGCATTATGAGAAGGGACGTAAGAAGAAGGAGAAGAAAATCAAGAATACCAGCTCGCGCATCAAACTGCAGCGCACGCCCAAGCAGAAGGTGAAGCAGTTGACCATGGAAAATCCAAAGAAAGATGGATCCTAAGAAAGACCTCATAGGTACAGAAAATTTAACGGCGGGGGAAATCAATCAGTATCTTGACCTGGCTGATAATTTTCTCGAGGTATTGGCGCGCCCGATTCCGATTGTGCCTTCATTGCGCGGCAAAACAATTCTGACCCTTTTCTTTGAGGCTTCGACGCGCACTCAAATTTCATTTAGCATTGCGGCCAAGCGTCTGTCTGCAGATATCGTAAATTTCTCCCAGTCGACATCGAGTGTCAAAAAAGGTGAGACCTTGCTGGACACGGCGCGTAACATCGAAGCGATGAAGGTTGATGGTGTGGTCGTAAGACACTCGGCGCCCGGTGCGGCCAAATTCTTGGGTCAGCGACTCGATGCTTTCATCATCAATGCAGGCGACGGAAGCCACGAACACCCGACCCAGGCATTGCTAGATTTCATGACGATGCGTCGACATTTTGCCAGCTTCAAGAATCTGAATGTTCTTATCATCGGAGATATTACTCATTCGCGCGTTGCACGGTCGAACATCTTTGGTTTGAAGACGTTGGGTGCTCGAGTCGCGGTTTGTGCACCGCCGACATTGATACCTGTAGAGATTGCCAGTTTGGGTGTCGAGGTTTTCTATAATCTTGATGAGGTGATCCGTGATTTCGATGTCATCATGGCGTTGCGCATTCAGCTGGAACGGCAGCAGACTGGTTTGTTCCCCTCGGTCAGGGAATACCGCACGCTCTATGGCCTGACAAAGGAAAGAATCCGTCGGATGAAGCCGAAGGGCGTGATTATGCATCCAGGACCAACTAATCGAGGCGTGGAAATCGATCCGGATGTCGCGGATAGTGCGAAATCAGTTATTCTTGAACAGGTCAAGAACGGTGTCGCCCTACGGATGGCTGTTTTGTTCCTTCACGCAGGGGGTAAGATTGAGTAGGATACTAATAAAGGGTGCCAGGGTGATTGACCCCGGATCAAAGCTCGACGCGAAGCGCGATATATTGATTAAAGAACGCAAGATCGCGCGAATTGAGAAGTCGGTTACCGACCGCAAAGCACGCGTGGTCAATGCAAGAGATCTTATTGTGGTACCCGGTTTGATCGACCTTCATTGTCATTTGCGCGATCCGGGCCGGCCGGACGAAGAGACAATCGAGACGGGGAGTCACGCGGCAGTAGCGGGTGGTTTCACTAGCATCTGCTGTATGCCCAATACGGATCCAGTAATCGATAATGATGGCATTGTAAATTATATATACAAAGAAGCAGCAAGAGTCGGTTTGTGCGATGTGTTTCCCGTCGGCTCAATAACCAAAGGCCGTGAAGGCAGAGAGCTCACCGAATTTGGTGAACTATTAAGGGCAGGAGCCAAAGGTTTCAGTGATGATGGTGACACGGTTGCCGACAACAGTGTATTCCGTCATGCCCTTGAATACTCCAGGGTTTTTGATGTGCCAATTTTTGAACACCCGATAGATAAAAGTCTAGCTCGGGATGGCTTGATGAACGAAGGTTTTGTTTCGACACGGCTCGGGTTGAGAGGTTCACCTGCGATTGCTGAAGAACTGATTGTCGCCCGGGACCTATTGCTTGCCAAATTTACGGGTGCGCGTCTACATCTTTGTCATATCTCAACAGAGGGTGCGGTCGAGTTGATCAGGAAAGCAAAAAGAGAAGGAATCAGGGTCACGTGTGAAACATGTCCACATTACTTTTATTTCAACGACGAGGTATTGGAATCTTTTGATTCCAATTATAAGGTAAACCCTCCGATCAGAAGTGAGACAGATCGTCAGGCGATTATCGAAGGCTTGAAGGACGGAACGATTGATTGCATCGCCACTGACCATGCACCTCATTGTCAGGCTGAGAAGGAGCTGGAATTCGCCAATGCACCTTATGGCATGATCGGTTTCGAGACTGCTGTTTCGTTGATCATCATGGAGCTCATCAATAAGCAAAAGATGAACTGGCTAGATGTGATCAGAAAGATGACAGTCAATCCGGCAAAACTGATCGGCGTCAAGACGGCCAACATGAAGCAGGGGACAGTCGCCAATATCACAATGATCGGGCCGGACAAGAAATGGAAGGTTAACGAAGACAACATAAAGTCACGTTCCAAGAACACTCCTCTCTTAGGCAAGGAGCTGAAGGGGCGGGTGAAGCACGTTGTAATTAAGGGTACAATTAAATACGCTTTGAAGGATTAACCACTGCTACACAAACAAGTGCTGTAATTCAGCAATCAGAATATTATTCTATTCCAGGCGGACGCCGAAATCTTTTTTCACGATTTCACCAATAATTTTGGGTT
Organism: bacterium; assembly: GCA_049679205.1. Taxonomy (GTDB): domain Bacteria; phylum Hydrothermota; class Tepidihabitantia; order SM23-42; family SM23-42; genus SM23-42. The sequence goes on from JBAUFP010000158.1 coordinate 3,168, forward strand.
TCAAAGGTTTGAAATATCTAAGGTCTTTCTTATCGATAATAACACACATGCCAATGCCCATATTGAAAACGTGATACATTTCATCTTCAGGTACACTACCTAACTTCTGGATCAATCGGAACACTGGTAATGGTTTCCATGTTTTTTTTCTGATTATAGCCGAGCATTTTGGAGGTAGAATACGCTTAATGTTATCATAGAATCCACCACCCGTGATATGCGCGAGTCCTTTCACGTATTTTAGTCTCGGTTGGAGGTCTTTACGATATGAGCGATGTATTTTGAGCAATTCTTGAGCGAGTGTGCATTTCAGTTCCGGGACGTACGAAGCCGGGCGGTATTTTCGCAGCAGTACACGGCGTGCTAATGAATAGCCATTCGTATGCAACCCGGATGACTTCAATCCCAAAATAATGTTGCCTGCCTTAATACGCTTTACGGGGTCGATGTAGTTCGTCATGCTTACTCTGCCCACGATAAAGCCGACCAAGTCATATACTCCATCCGGGTAAAACCGGCTTAGCTGGGCAGTCTCGCCACCAACCAGCGCCATCTGTTCTTTCTTGCATGCTTTTGCCAGTCCACTGATAACATCGACCAGTATTTTTCCTCTCACTTTTGAGAAGCCAACATAATCCATAAAAAACAGCGGTAGGGCTCCCGTGGTCAGGATATCATTGACGCAATGGTTCACCAGGTCGGCACCGACTGTATCATGGATGCCGGTGGCGCAAGCAATCAGTATTTTCGTGCCTACGCTATCACAGCTGCTGATCAGAATATCTGTGCCGATTGAAAATATACCACCGAAGAGCCCGAATTCTGATCGCACGCGGCTGTTGAATGTTGTGCTTGCGTGTTTGCCAATTTCCTTTCTGATCAGATTAAGAGAGTCAATATCAACCCCTGCGTTCTTGTATAACATGGGATATTCTATTCATTTCTGACTATAATTGCAAGGTTTCTGAACGGAATCGGAAACCTTCGATTACGGTGATTTGCATGGGATGGCAATAATGGTTAGCGCTGTAATCTTAATAACGATGGTCGAACTCTCTGCGAGAGTAATTGACACCGTATATAAATGAGTTATACTTGAACTGAAGGAACGTGCAGCGCCCCGTGGAATCAAGTGCTTCATTAGGAGGAAGTTTTATATGAAAAGCGACATTGAAATCGCCCAGGAAGCAAAATTGATGCCAGTTATGGATTTGGCATCAGGATTCAGTATTCATGAAGATTGTGTCTTCCCTTATGGTAAATACAAGGCAAAGATATGTCTGGATGTTTATGAAAAGGTAGCGAGTAATCCGTTGGGGAAGTTGGTGCTGGTAACGGCAATGACTCCTACTGCCTACGGGGAGGGGAAAACGACGGTCGCCATCGGTTTGAGCATGGGTTTGAACAAAATGGGCAAGAAGTCGATCGTCACTCTGCGTGAGCCATCCCTTGGTCCGGTATTTGGGATGAAAGGTGGTGCCGCGGGTGGCGGCTATGCGCAGGTTGCACCAATGGAGGAGATAAATCTTCATTTCACGGGTGATATTCATGCGGTCGGTGCGGCACACAATCTTCTGGCGACAGTATTGGATAACCATGTACATTTCGGTAACCAATTGGACATCGATGAACGCGATATTTACTTCACCAGGGCAATGGATATGAACGATCGAAGCCTACGCCGAATTGTGATCGGTCTCGGGGGAAGAGCCAATGGTCCAGCACGTGAAGACAGTTTTATTATAACAACAGCGAGCGAGGTTATGGCGATACTCGCATTGTCTACATCAGTCGCTGAATTGAAAGAGAGGTTGGGGAATATCTTGGTTGCTTCGGATATGGACAGGAATCCAATATTCGCAAAGAATCTTGACGTACATGGCGCCATGACCGCACTGTTGACCCAGTCGATGATGCCGAATATTGCTCAAACCATAGAGCAGACTCCAGCGTTTATACACTGCGGTCCTTTTGCGAATATTGCTCATGGCACATGTAGTATTGTTTCGATGAAACTTGCGCAAAGGTTGTGTGAGTACACGGTAGTTGAGGCGGGTTTTGGTTCGGATCTAGGGGGCGAGA
>JBAUFP010000159.1:0-4664 GCA_049679205.1 bacterium
CCGATGAATCGTCAACAGAGCCTGATAAATCAGGCAACTACCTAGAGAATTGTCCTTGGGAAATGGTTGAGAGGTTGGACACAAGATCGTAATCGTGAATCGTGATTCGTATTCGTTATTTTGTATCTTCATCTAATTATTACCAAACTTATCTATCAATTCCCGCTTGTCTGATCTCGAGAGCTGTCTAATTTGCATCTCTCGTGCCATAGCTGATTTTATGTTACCTGATTCTTCGTAGTAAACCAGACTCACCGGCAGCCGTCCTCTGGTGTAACGCGCGCCGTGGCCACTGTTATGCCGATCCAAACGGTTCTGAAGGTCTTTGGTAACACCGGTGTATAGGGTGCCGTCTGCGCATTGAAGGATGTAGACGTAGTATTTCATAGATGGAATATTGGTGCCCCTCGCTAACACTCGGGGCACTCAAATATTCAACCACATCGAAGATGTGAACTTGGTTCACCTCGCAGACGCGAGGCACACTCAAATTTTCAACCAAATCAAAGATCCCCTCGTCCGCCACACATTGGTGGACTCGGGACACTGAATTGCGCGTTTAGATCGCAGATCTGAGCGAAATTCGTGTTGAGCAAAATTGGTTCACCTCGCAGACGCGAGGCACACTCAAATTTTCAACCAAATCAAGGATTTGGGAAAATTTGGTGGAGGCGGCGGGAATTGAACCCGCGTCCGAGGCACTTCCATGTAGAGGTCTACATACTTAGTCTCTCTATGAGTCTCCTCTCGCGTCACCAAGAGACAGGTCTGCGAAAGACAGCCTTTTCAGATGACCAATCAACCCCAAAGGCGGAAATTGATCGGTTTCAGCCCTATATGACACCAGACCCCAAGCTGGGCTGGCCACTTGGGAAGGCGTAGCCGCATTATTATGCAGCTAGAGCGTATCCGTTTTCAGGATGTTTTTTCTTTCCGGTCGGATTAACGAGGTTACCAGAACCCTCGGTATGCCCTCAATCATTTCATCTGCCTCGTCGAAACCGATCGCCCCCTAATATTATTATAGAGCTTTTCGCATAATTGTCAATACTACCACAAAAAAGGGACAGGCTACTTTTTGTTGCTGCATATTGCAGCATAAGATGCATGGTTTGAAATAGTCACGTGCGGTCAAACCATTGCGAAGAATCCACAAAAAGTAGCCTGTCCCTTTTTCTTAAATGTGTTCAAAACCCGTAGGTTTGATAGGACGTTCCCGGCCGCCTGATGAGATATATAATCCCCTTCCTTTTGCGACGCGCCCTACTCTGAAGATCTTAACGCGTGCAATTTTCGGTAGCCTCTGAGCGGTAAAAAGCAATTCGAAATCTTCTCCCGAAGAAAGGATAAAGCGCGTTGGATCAAGAGCCTTCAAACTGCATAGCCTTCCCACCTCTGCGTGTATTGGTATGTACTCCGCATCGATAATGATCTTAACCCCGCTTTCTTCGGCGAGATGAAAAGCATCCGTTGACAAACCATCAGATGTGTCGATACATGCCGTCGCGTATCTACTTATGGCAAAAGCCTCATTGATTCTCGGCTCCGGATACAGATGCTTTTTTATCGCATCTGAATATTGACTCACAGGTAATTTCCCCTGTAGCGCAATGCGACCAGCCTCCGCAAGCCCCGGGAAATTACTCATATACAGTTTATCTCCGGGCCGGGCCCCAGAACGCAGTAACGGTCTCTTAGCGCGACCAATAACTGTTATCGTCAGCCCAAAAGTATAGCTCTTCACTATATCACCACCCGATATGTCACACTTGAACTTCCTTGCCAATTCATCAAACCCATCATAAAGTTCACGAATCGCCTTTATTCCTATCTTCCTAGACACACAAAGCGAGATAAGTGCTGCAATCGGAGCGGCACCCATTGCGGCAATGTCGGAAAGACCAGCCGCCATCGTGTGATAGCCAAGATCATAAAATGAATAATAACTCAAATCGAAATGAGTCTTTTCGAAAAAAGAATCAGTGGAAATAACATATCCATCACGGAATACCATTGCGTCGTCGCCAATCCCCTTGAGCACTTCATTCCGCCTTCCCGGAAACCTCTTCTGCAGATACCGGATCAAGCTTAACTCACCCATCTCCCTATTTGCCACTTTGCCCTTGTTCATCACTCAATGCGCCGAGTGAATACAATCCTTCTCGACTCGTCCGTCATATGACGGACTCGCTCGAAGAGTAACACTTTCTTATTGTTCGAGTGGAATCGAGAACGCATCGACCGAAGACACAATCTGCACGCGTTCCGTCAATGTATGTTTTGGTAAATTTGAACTTTGAAATTCGATATTGTCTACCCTGTGGAATACCGGTATTTATTCCACTAGGTGAAGTATTTCGTGCTTCGTATTTAGGATTTGGTCGTTTAAACGTGGAACTCAATTACATCTCCTTCACCTAATACATGATTTTTCTCAACCCTCTGTCCTTGATAATTAGACTCACTCCACAGCCGTGCGAATTTCAAGTTCTTCCTGAAATCCTTGTGTATATGTTCAGCTGCTTCAATGACCGTAGTTCCTTGCTTGAGTACTACGGGATCATTCTTGCTAATTGGATGCCCGATTTTCTTTGTATAAACCCTAATGATTCCTAGAGCATCATAAATCTGCTTTCTTAGTTGTTGCATACCTTCACTCGTTTCTGAGGAAACTGTTAGAACAGCGAATTCGTTTCGATATTTCTCCAAGAATGATTTGACTTCGATGTTTCTCTCAACATCAGATTTGTTTATGAGCACAATGGTTTTTTTCGCATCATCCAGCTCATTGTTTTTTATAAAAATATTCCGTGCATTGAGTGCATTCCGTATAGATTCAAAATCATTCGCTATATCATTCTGGGCGTCTAAAACGATCAACAGAATATCACCGTTACGATACAAACCGAAGAGCCAGGGTGGCGCGTCATCATAAAGGGGCGGTGTATCAACGATCTGGATTTTTATATCCTCATGATCCATCATGCCGATCTGCGGCAGATTAGTCGTAAACGGGTAAAGGGCAACGTCAACATGTGCATTGGTCAGGGTATTAAGAAGTGACGACTTACCCGAATTAGGCAGACCGACCAGCACAATCTGACCGGCACCCTGTTTTTCAACCTGATACCAGGCGCCGCCTGTGCCCCCTGATTTTTTCTGCTTACTGATTGTATCTTTGAGTTTGGAAATCTTCGTCTTAAGTTCAGCCTGCACTTTCTCGGTACCCTTATGCTTGGGTACAATGGCTAACAACTCCTGAAGACACACGAGTTTCTCATGTAGGTCTTTAGCTTCTCGATACTTCTTTTCGACATCGAAATATTGAGGTGGTAGATTAGCCGGCATGCTATACCTTTAGATCACCTATTATTCTTCGCAAACGCGCACCATCATCATAATTGCTTATGTTTTGCATCGCCGTAATCTATTCGTCCATCATCGTTATCGACGATGCGCAGCATCGTTCAGAATTGCTTATGTTTTGCATCGCTGTAATCTATTCGTCCATCATCGTTATCGACGATGCGCAGCATCGTCAGGACAGACCGTGTATTCTGCCCCTTTCATCCACATCGATTTTGGTCGCATTCGGCACTTTGGGCAAACCAGGCATCAACATCACATCACCGGCCAGGGGTACCAGAAACCCAGCACCGGCTGATATATTCACGCCGGTAATGGTGATCTTGAAATTCTCAGGGCGTCCGTATAGCTTTGGATCATCAGATAGTGAGCTGTTTGCCTTAGCAATACATACTGGCAGCTTGTCCAGACCGAATTTGCCGACTCTTCTAATATCTCTTTCTGCCCTAGTTGTATACGTAACGCCGTCTGCGCCATATATCTCACGGGCGACTACTTCGATCTTCTTTTCCACCGGACCATCAAGTTCATAAATTGGTTTCATCTTCGAATCTTGGCTATGCGTAATTTTTTCCAGCACCTCGGCGAGCTCTAACGCACCATCCGCACCATCGGTGAATACCCGGGTCTCCGCGGCGAAAGTTTTTTGCTTCTCGCAGTATTCTTTCACAACTCTTATCTCTTCCTGGCTATCTCCTTCAAAGACATTAATCGCAACCACCGGCGGCAAGCCGAATTTTCTCATATTTTCAATATGCTTACCCAAATTTGGCAAACCTTTCCTAAGGTTTTCTATGGTCCCGGATTGAATATCCTTCTCAGGAGCGCCGCCGTGCAGTTTCAATGCCCGGATGGTTGCGACGATGACCGCGGCATCAACCTCCAAATTACCCATCCGGGATACAATATCAATGAACTTCTCGCCCCCTAGATCCGAACCAAAACCCGCCTCAACTACCGTGTACTCACACAACCTTTGCGCAAGTTTCATCGAAACAATACTACATGTGCCATGAGCAATATTCGCAAACGGACCGCAGTGTATAAACGCTGGAGTTTGATCTATGGTTTGAGCAATATTCGGCATCATTGCCTGGGTCAACAGTGCGGTCATGGCACCGTGTACGTCAAGATTCTTTGCGAATATTGGATTCCTGTCCATATCCGAAGCAACCAAAATATTCCCCAACCTCTCTTTCAAGTCAGCGACTGATGTAGACAATGCGAGTATCGCCATAACCTCGCTCGCTGTTGTTATAATAAAACTGTCTTCACGTGCTGGACCATTGGCTCTTCCC
>JBAUFP010000160.1:0-1970 GCA_049679205.1 bacterium
GTATTGAAGCAGGTAACTTCACTGCTATGAAAAAGATAGTGAAAACGAGATAGTCTTATCAGACGGGAGGTAATCATGCCTCCCGCCTGTTTATGGAGGTTATTTGTGTCAAAGCAAAAGTCCTATAGAGTTGTTATTTTGCTTGTGCTGTTGAGTATTTGCTCTTTGATTGTTGCTCAGACATGGTCCTACCCTGAACGCATCAGTCCGTATGTGACCGGTTCCTATATTATCTTCAGCCAAGGGTTGACTACAGACAGCTCGGGGAGACCATGGTGTGGTTGGGCTGCACTCACTGATTATAGTAACATCTACGTCAGCCATTACACTGATACTGCCTGGTCGGTTCCAGACACCATACATCCTTTTGGCGGTTTCTATAGTTGTGATTTAGCCACGGATGCCAATGGCAATGTCTGGGTGGTGGCTAATGAGGGTTACGCTATTTCTGCCTGTTTTCATAATGGCACTTCTTGGTCAGGATTAATGCAAGTTCCGACCCAGGGTACCTGTTGCCATGATCCTGTAACCGCCGGTGATACCCTTGGTAATCTTTGGGTTTGCTGGCATGGAGGCGGTCCTGGTGATGGACACCATATCTGGGGTAATGCGCATATTGCAGGTCAGTGGGGCTCGCCGGTACTCATAAGCTACCCTGGGGGTCATAATGAATCTGCGTATTCAATGACCACAGATAAACAAGGAAAGATATGGGTGGGCTGGTATCGATTTTCTTGTCCTGATCGTGCGATTTGTGTCAGTTTTAATGACGGCAGTTCCTGGAGTGATACGATGATGGTGGCTGGATATCCACACTCATACTTCACCCGTGGTCCTGCACTAACTGTTGATACCTCGGGCAGACTATGGGCAGGTTGGTTCGGTTGTGACAGCGCTAGTAATTGGAAGGTTTATGCTAGTTATTATGATGAAAATACGTGGTCAACACCAGTGCCTGTCAGCAGTGAGACAGCAGTGTTTTACAACAAAATAGCAATAACAAGTGATAATGCAGGCATGGTGTGGTTGACATGGACAAATCCCGATACTAACATATGCTTCAGTTATTGGAACGGTAATAACTGGTCAGACCCTGTGCCTGTGGATACACATCCAGCCAGAGACTACAGTCCAAAGATAATGTTTGATGGTGAAAGGATATGGCTAACCTGGATAAGAGAAATAGGTAGTAATACATATGGTATCTATGCCAGCTACACGTACGGTGTGGGTGTGGAAGAGGAACGGACTACCAGTCCGCTCCAGTTGGGAACAGAACTGCGCCAGAGCTATCCCAATCCATTTGGCTCAAAGACGGCTATTTCTTATCGGATTCAATCCGATTGTTGTATTTCGTTGAAAATTTACGATATAGTTGGTAACCTCGTTAGAGTTCTTGTAAACGAACATCAAAAGGCAGGTCACTATATAGTGAGTTGGAATGGCAAAGACAATGTTGGCACACAGATGCCCGCTGGTATTTATTTTCTACGATTAGAAACATCAAACAAAAGTACAACAAAGAAGATTGTTAAATTAGAATAAACAAAATATTCATAGATCCTCGTACACTAAGTACAAACAATCCGTCGGTTCAGCTCTTGTTATTTAGTTGACAATATATGTGTGATTGACTATAATCAAATGCGTGCACAAACCTTCCAAAAAGTAAGAAATTAGAAACGAGGTGCTCGCAAAGCATTGTAAATACAGCGCCTGTAGCTTTCACCCCGTTAAATACCACAATGATTCTATGAAGACTTCAGAATTGCACACCTGCTTAAAGAGTTACCCGATATTGATATCATTTATACTCATTTAACGGGGCAGGTCGGATAGAGCAACGGATTTCTTGAATCTTCGATTCATTGATGACAATGATATACAAATAAGATTACGGAGATATTTACATCACTGTCATCTGGTCTTTATCACCGTAATCAAGAATGTGGTGACAGACACATTCTCAG
>JBAUFP010000161.1:0-2824 GCA_049679205.1 bacterium
GTCCATATCTCCCAGGCATTTCCGAAAAGATACGAGCCGGTCGCTACGATATCAAAAGTCCCGAATCTCTTGTTGAACCCGGCATAGACTTCCTCGATGCCGCCATCGCCCAAAGCGTGGATCTGTAGCGAACTGTCCTGAAGGTAGATGTCATAGCTCTGACTGAATCGTTCGAGATTACCGACCAAAAACGAAAAGCCGCTGATCAAAGGTGCGGAAAGAAATAGTTTCAGGGGATTTGTCCAGAATACCCCACGGGAATCCCCATCCTCGTTGAGCAATGTGTACTCGGGATTCAGGGTGAACCCGATCTGACCGATCCCGGTCTTTTCGATGAAAGGTGTCCGGAAAGCACTCAAATCTTCGCCGATACCATTAATCGAGAATATTGAAGCGTTGACCAAAAAAACCAATAGTATGCTTAACATACCTAATTAGTCGGTCTACCGCGGCTGCGGAGGAAAAACATATCCAATGTTCAAACGATGAGAACCACGGACTATTTCCACACGTGATATATCATATGTCTGGGGACTGAGTTGAATGTAGAATCCAAAATTCGAATCCGGATGTTCGATCATTCGCTGGGCATGTTTGACGATGTCGATGGTCACAAGAGAATCACCCACCGCGATCTTCTCGAGTGCAATAAGCGGCCCGGTTGGTGTATCAAATGTCGAAAAAGGTTCGAGCAGTTGCCGCACACCGACCTCAACCGTGTCGCGATGGCTAAAATATCCGGAGCATCTAAATGAGAGTTCTGCATATACGGCCATCGAACTATCAAGGAGCGTATCATAATTGAACCTGACAAAATCGCGGTATACCCATCCCGAACCGATCCAGTCGTCGAACAAAGTGGGCTCAGGACCGTTGACTATGTAGCAATCGGTCTCTGCGAATATTGGCAGCGCCACGTCATTTTTCTTGAGTTCAATTCTGGCCGCGCTGCCGCCTTCTTTGCTGGAAATGTAGCAAAATCCACTGTCTCTCGGCACGATCATGATTCCTTCGGCGGCCTGTATTTGAGACAACTCAAGATAATTGAAATAAAGGATAATCGAATCGGCCTCAGTAACACCATGACGTAGAGAGTCAGGGTCAAAATCACCACCGGGTGTTTGCCATAACTCATCAAAATTGCGATGTGTCCAGGTTGCTTCGGTCTCGTTGAATTCTATGTCCATTAAATGAATACTGAAGGCAATTGTATCAACATCGAAGTCGGTATTGAGCTTCAGCACGAGTTTTATTTCATCCAGTCCCTGGTATGAAGAATCGGGAAATTGGAAACTCAGCATTGTATGTGCTTGGTACTCATCGTTCATGCCAAAGACCAAATTCCGTGATGCTCCCGTATTCACTTCTTTATATTCAGTAAAACTCGAAAACAATGTAAGGTCGATGAATTGAGGTTCGAAATCACCGCGCACGCGTAACTCGTCTTCGCCGACCGGCAATTCGTTGCAGGCTAAGAACACAAGAAACAACAAGGGAAGAAGTCTCTTCATTGCATTAATCATAACCATATTTCCGGACAAGTCAAGTTCATGATACACATTAGACCTATTAGTGCTGCTCCTTCATGTCGATCACACCCTCTAACCAAACAGCAAATTCCCTCAGGTAATCTACTCTTATCTCGCCGTTTAGCCGGTAGCCAACAAACATACAACCGGCACTCGAAGCGGCCGCCGCGTCAGTCGCTGTATCACCGAGGAAGACTGTCCGCTCGGGCCGCGTTTTCAAATCCTGACACGCGTGGAGTATCATTGCGGGTGATGGTTTGGGCGTTCTCACGTCATCGGCCGTGACAACCGTTTCAAAATAACGGTATAATCTGAAATGACGCAAGGTCTCCTTGACAATGGGACCGTGGGAATTGGTCACACATCCGATGCGGAGCTTGAGTTCCTTAATTAGATGCAATACTCGATCCGCGTCTGGTTCCATGCTGAGGTATTGAACGTATTCATCATAGTGATCATAGAAGTATTGTTTTACTTCTCCAACTGTCCTTTCCGGCATGAAAATCCTTACATCATCCTCGGTGCTCTGCCCCCAGTGCTTACGGAACTCATGCTCGCTGACCGGGCTATGGCCAAAGTGCCGCAATGTTCCTTGAAACTGATGAAACCAGGCGTAATAGCTATCGATGAGTACACCATCAAGATCGAAGAGTACCGCTCTTATGTCGTAGCTGGCATGTAACATCGGTAAGTCTACTCATCCAAATCACACTGTCAACAAAGCACACAGCCCGGAAATCGAAATCGGGCGCCTCGAATGTGGGTATGCCGGAAGCAAAAACGATTGCCCTTGACACATTTTCATATTTGGTTATATTTAGTTGTGGCAACCTCAAAAATGCCCATATTACAGGAGAAAATAAGCACTATCATCTTAGCCGCGGGTGTTGGCAAGCGGATGCGCTCCAGAACCCCAAAAATCCTTCATCATATCTTGGGTAAACCCATAGTCGGTTTTGTCCTGAAGCTCGCCCGCGACATCCGCAGCGAGCAGATTGTTCTGGTGGTTAACAACCAGAAGCACGACGCCTACGAATCGCTCGGCACGGACATATGCTACGCCATTCAAGAAAAACCTCTGGGCAGCGGCGATGCGGCGCTAAGCGGTATAAAGGCAGCGACATGTAATACGGTTTTAATATTATGCGGTGATGTTCCATTGCTGAGGATGCAAACGATCGCAAAGGCAGTAGATTATCATGAAGAAGAAAAAGCGGACCTGACAATACTGACCTGTAATATGAAGAATCCCTATGGTTATGGCCGGATCATGCGGGGAAGGAACGGTTATGTTG
>JBAUFP010000162.1:0-9839 GCA_049679205.1 bacterium
GGATGTGTCTTCGTATTCACCGGCGTCAGGGTGAAAGTTTCAGTAGGATCCAGGGTCGACAAGTCACCCTTGATTCCATAGTTCTGCCAGCGGCTGCCGGTTGCGGCCAGCCGGTATATCATGAGCGTCTCGGCACCAGCAAAATTGTCGAACCAAATGCGTACGTATCTTATATTACGCCAATCCGGTTGGCCAAACACCGTATCGATGGCCAACGAATCTTTGATCGGGATACGAAACAACTTCCAGCCTTGTTGCAACCCTGCATCCTCAACCAATAACTCAGTGGAATCCAGATCAATTGAATAGCTGTAGTATACTTTGCCAACATTCCGAATTCCATTACGATCGATGTCTTCAGTATTCCACAGCCGGTTCGTTTCGCTACCATTTATGCCGCCCGTGTAGTCGTTCTCTTCATAGTCATCGTTACCATCATCACCGGCAACGTTATCCGTATCCACACCAAATACGCCATCATAACCAGTATCCTCAGTACTCTCGTTCCATGTGCCGTTACGGTCACGGTCCTCATCCTCCAGTGTCCCGTAACCAACAAGCAATCCGTTATTATCGCGCCGCAACTGATCTTCGGGCATTTCCTGTCCCAATTCAATGTGCATCCGGCCACCAGCGCCATTGATTACCAACTCAAGATTCTCGCAATCATCAAAATTCTCACTGTAGATGTATTGCATCAGCCCACCGAACGAAGATGTATCATCGGGCGTAAAGATGATCCTGATCACATCGGCGATCTCGTTCGGATCCAGAGGATCAACATAGATATCGCTCGCCTGCAGCCGCTCATCACCACGCAGATTATACCAAATCAGGCGCTGGGTCACAAAATCGCTGGTATCCTTGCCTGAAGGTATGGACGACTGGACCCACTCCGTATAGTTAATCGAAACTTCGTTGGTGATGATCGTCGATGATTCAAGGTCATCCAGGAACACCTCACCCTTCGAATTAAGGTTTGATATCGAATAGGCACCTTCAAAATTGACATTCAATTTTGATTCGGCCTCGGTTTGCACCAGTGGCAGCCAATCAACGGCTCTCGTGAGAAAAGGCAGGGTTTGCGGTATGGCAAAATCCGCTTCCCAGACCATGCGGTTGAAAGGTTCCTCGCGCAAACGGACACGGTCTGTAGGATAAGACTCGGTTCGGTAGAAGAATGAAGTGCCCAGCGAAGCATCTCCAAAAGGACGCATGCTTGCCCGCGCTCCAATCAGCGATTTCTGCGCGGCCGAGAAGAACGGTGCGTATTCGACGTGAATCTTGACCCGAGCCGTCGGTGGTATCACCTTCTTGAATTCAAGCTCTCCAAGGTCATAGTCCACGTAGTAATCCACCCCTTCCTTCTGCTCAACTTCATCCACATATACCGTGACATCGGTGACATTGGGCGGCAGCGTGAATACCGGCCTTGCCTCGACCGTCTTCTTGTACAGGTAATACTTGCCGCGCCCCTGCATATAATATGGATTATCGTATATTTCATAATCCGGGTCCTCGAGCACGCCGGAGGCGAAAGGCAATGAATCCGGAAAAATCAAGATGCCGCGGCCAACATCGAAGCCATTGCCCCCGAATGAATATTCATCGACCCTGCCGTCCTGGTCCTGGTCAAGTCCGAGCAGCTCAAGATAGGGTGTACCCGCATCATTCCGGTCCCGGTGCTGACCACCCGCCGTAATGTAGAAAATCCTCAGGGAATCCAGCCGGGAACCCGGGGTAACCAATTGATAATAATTCTTCTGTTCATAATCCCAGGTCACCGAGGACGTATCCGGGCTTCTCGGGCAGATGAGTTTTAGGGTCAGCGTTGTATCCTGCAGAAGACCAACGTTGATCGTATCATCACCATAAACTACAGAGTACTTCACGCCAAGGACTTCCACGTCCTTCTGGAGTCCGTATTTCAGTTCGATAATGTTCACTTGAGGCCGGAAAGTATAATCATCCTCCACATATTTCAATGTGTAGTAACCGAGCTGTGATTGTAGCGTATCATCGGGGATTGTATCATTATTATCAGTATCCACATACGCTATACCATACCGCGTGATACCCGAAGTGATATTATTCTGGTAATTATTGTCATCTATGTATACTTCCAAAGATTGGGGTATTATATAGCCATGGCTGCCCAGCCAGAAGAAACGCCGCTTTTGATACTCCCGGCTCCATATCGTGTCGGCTTGTGCCTGAACCGTACCTTCGATGTCTATTTCCTGGTGCTGGGTCTGCTCGTTCGACGCGATGGCTACGATATCCAATGGGCCAAACTTGGCACTCGATTTGATCCCGAAGAGCCCGCGATGCGAGGGAATATCACCGGTGTAGGTAGTCGCCGGGATCTGTAATTCGGTATCGCCGCCCTCGATCTCCTGAATGATTTCATCCTCCCGACCCCGGTAGGTCACGGTGATTTTGTTCTGACTCTCGTTGATGCGTTCTGAATTATGATCAATAAATACCCTTACCCTATCGCCTACCTGTCCGTCGAGATTTATAGCCATCTCCTGGTTCATCTCTAATTCCGGCCAGAGCGAAGGACGCACCATGCCCGGTATGTTCGACACAAAAGTATTACTTCCGCCCAGGGTGATCTTCACGTGACCGCCAACATCGAGTTTTCCAGTCTCACCCATGAAATCACTGAAGCCGCCTTTGGGCAAAGGGATTTCGAACGTACCAAACAACCCCTTTCTTGCGTAGCCACCGGTCTGCCGCATGGATTGTCTGAGTTCCTGCAGCAGCAGACCGCGGTTCCGCGCATACAAACCTGACTGAAGATAATCCCCAACCGTCTTTACCGTATCAATCCCAACCAGGGTTCCCTGGAAATAGCGCGCGTAAATGACGAATTCACCTTGCGCATCAACATATACCCGGTTCTCATAGGGAAGTACGAACTGGGCAAAAACGATGAGGGTGTACAAAAATGTCATAAAATCGCTTTAATTCTCTTGGCAAGACCCTCCGCATCCAGATGCGTGATCTTCAGAAGTATTGGCCGTGCACCATGTTCAACAAAGCTATCAGGTAAACCTAGACAATGAACCTTCGCGGGGGCGTTTTGCTCACCGCAGTACTGGAATATTGAACTCCCAAAACCACCACGGCAGGCATTTTCCTCCACGGTTATGATTGTCTTCACTTTTTTTATGATCCCCTTTAACATCGCATGGTCCAAAGGTTTGACAAAACGGGCATTTATCAAAATCGGGACTATGCCCTTCTTTTTTAACAGCGGCAGCGCGCCTTGCGCCTGTTCCACCATAGAACCGGTCGCGATGATGGCGCAGCCTTTACCTTGATGCAGCAGCTCCCATGTACCGACCACAACTTTTGGCGGATCCACTTCACTCACAGAACACGATGACCTGGGGTAGCGTATGACAAAAGGCCCCTTACGATATCCCACTGCGGTTTTCAGCAGCGCAATAAGCTCACTACCATCTTTGGGCGAGGAGATGACAATATCAGGTATACAACTGAAATAGGAAAGATCAAACGGCCCATGATGGGTCGGGCCATCCTCACCGACCAACCCGGCCCGGTCGACCGCGAAGATAACCGGTGCGCTCTGTAGGCTAACGTCATGAATAACCTGATCATAGGCTCTCTGTAGAAAAGTCGAATATATGGCGCACACTGGAATATAGCCATCCAGGGCAAGTGACGCCGCCATGGTGACGGCGTGCTGTTCGGTTATGCCAACATCATGGAATCTATCCGGAATCTCCAGGCTGAATTTTTTCAATCCTGTACCTAAGGTCATGCCTGCACTGATCGCCACGATCTTCTCATTCCCTTTCGCCAGCTTCACTATCGCATCACCAAATACTGCCGTATAGGACGTCGACTTCTTTTCAGCCTTGCCGGTCTCCACACAATACTTGCCAATACCGTGAAAAATCTCCGGGTGCTGTTCAGCATGTTCATACCCCTTACCCTTCTTGGTCACGACGTGTACGAAGCGTGGCCCTCGCATTTCTTTCAACCGTGAAAACGTATCGATCAACTCGCCCAATTTATGACCATTCAACGGACCGATGTACCTAAAGCCTAATTCTTCAAAGATCACGGACGGCGCATACAGTCCCTTGAGACCCTCTTGAATACGCTTTGCCAGATTCCGGCCGCGGTCCCGGAAATAAGGCGGAAAACGGCCAAGGAATTTCCAAAGATCATCGCGGAAGCGATTATAAGTCCTGGTCGTTATCACCTTATTCAGATACTGGGAGAGCGCACCAACACTCTCGCCGATTGAATGCTCATTATCGTTCAGTACGACAATGATGTCTTTTCTGAGATGCCCGACATGATTGAGCGCCTCAAAGGCCATGCCGGCACCGAGCGAACCATCACCAATAACGCTCAGGATATGGTAGTTTTCCCCGCGATAATCACGTGCCAGGGCAAAGCCCGTAGCCGCTGACAAAGACGTGGAAGAATGCCCCGTATCAAACACATCATACTTTGACTCGCTGCGTTTTGGAAAACCGCTTATTCCTCGGTACGTGCGCAGCGTGTGGAAACGCGGAGCGCGGCCGGTGATTAGCTTCTGCGCATAAGTCTGATGGCCTACATCCCAAATGATTTTATCGCGTTCCGAATCAAAAACCCGGTACAGAGCAAGGGTCAACTCCACAACGCCCAATGAGGGCGCAACATGTCCACCCGTACATGCACAGGTCTTGATTATTTCACTGCGTATTTCTTGGGCCAGTACCTCTAACTCATCGAGGCTAAGTTCTTTAAGATCTTTCGGCTCTTTTATTCGTTTCAATAGATTCATGGTTAGTTTCACATTAGTAAGTACGGTTCAGAACAAAATCAGTCAACTCCACCAGAATATTGAAATCATTACCAAATCGCAGGAATTTCTCCTTGGCAAGGGCCGCATAACGCGCCGCGCGAAACCGCGCGCCCTCAATACCATAGATCCCAGGAGCAGCAATCTTACGGCTCGCTTCGTCCTTACCTGGGGTCTTGCCCAACTCACCCTTTTTACCAACGACATCAAGGATATCATCAGTATATTGAAATAACATTCCCAGACAAATACCTGCTTGATATAAGCCGGCGATCTTATCTGAGGTAGCGCGCGCCATGATCGCGCCGACCTTAATCGAAACCGCAATAAATTTCGCAGTCTTGTTCAGGTGGATGCGCCGCAGCATTTTTGGTTGAGGTCTCTCGTTTTCGCTGATATCCAGAACTTGACCGTACACGACACCTTTGGGACCGACGACTTCACTGACCGCATTGATCACCGCGAGCTTCTCATCGCTGGTGTCCCCCATACTAAAGAGCTCAAAAGCATAGGCAAAAAGACCATCACCAGAAAGAATCGCTATCGCTTCGTTATAACGCTTATGGGCCGATGCCTTACCCCTTCGGAAATCATCATTGTCCATTGACGGCAAGTCATCATGAATCAACGAATACGTGTGTATCAACTCAAGACCACATGCGACCTGCATGATGGCGCCGATATCACGCCCTCCGTTAGACTCATAGCTCGCGATTGCTAGAATTGGTCTTATGCGCTTGCCACTGTCGACTGAGTAGTACATTGTATCGAAGAACGAATTTTTGTTCGCGAAGTATTTTCCGAGAACAACATCCACCAATTCTTTCTTACTCTTCAAATATTTAATGATATCAATATCATGCATGGTATTTCAACGTGTTAATTCTAGTGCAAAATCAATATTTGTCAATATCGGTATTAGTAAAATCAATGAATCCAGCCTATCCGGTAATACTCATCATATATTTTGCCCATTATCCTGCGCGGATCGGGAAAATCTTTTACCCATCTGAGTCCTCGTTCACGCTTTGCCGACCTCAATTCTCGCTCGGTCAACAGCCGGTATAGTACTGCTTCGAAATTATCCTTCGTTGCCGTTATGAACGGGTGGCCGGGCAAGAGTTGCTCGTACTCATCCGGTATTTCAGTGATTGTCGGTATACCCAGGGCGAGAAATTCCAAACCACTGCGGCCATAACCAGTCCCGGCATAGTTACCGATCTGATCAATCCCTATATCGCAAGTCGCCTTCAATTCCATACACTTCCAATGGGGAACACCTTCGATAAGCAAGAATTCAAAATTTAGATGCTTCCTTATTTTCTCTACGACTTCGATAATGTCGGCCGTACCCTTGGCGGTTCTCCGCGTAGGTGAATGGCCTACTCTTAAAACCTTGTTCTCTACGGCACGTGGTCTGATATTACCTATCTCGTAAGGTATGGGCACAAACGTGAGTGTCGGGTCAATCTTGGTATGGTCTAGTTCCGAAGTAAACCTTAGCTGGGCGTGCTCACGTAGATAAGGATTCAAACCCCATTTTCTCAGCTCGCTCCCAAAAAAATGCGTTACAATACGCTTGCCGGCCAGTTTATTCAGAATCCGGTCACCATATATGAAAGGAATATCACCATCAAAGTGATACACGTCGAAACTATCTAGTTCGTGCCTGCGCCATGCACGACTCAGTTTATAAAGCCAGAGATGGTCACGCCCTCTAAAAAAAATCCTTTCCAAAGGCCTTTCACCCTTTATCCTTAACTGTAATTCGCTATCCATGACATTGACGTTGTGGCGCCCGGCGATTTTCGACAGGGTACTAAACGGACCCGAGTCTAGCAATGGATATTCCAGACAAATCCCGTCCGGAAAGCCCAGACGCGAAGGCACCATGGTTGCTAGCACACCATAATCTCCAAAATGAGCGTGACTGCGGCTCAACAACCCCGGCACGTCCTGGAAATTCTCAAAGGAAAGATGCAGGACACGCATGAGCCTAGTTATTCCTTGACAATACGTTTTTCATTTTTATCCGGGCGATATGTGATAATTTCTTCAACTTCTGCCTATCGGTAATCTTCCTGATCCCGTACTTGAATCCCTGCCAACCCTTGAATTTTCTGGAATATATCTGCACGGCAATTCTTTCCAACTCATCATAGCCGAGCTGCGGTTGAACCAACACTGGAATCCATCGAGTTTGCAGAATGCCCTCGAGCCTTGGTTCATCATACGGCTGACTCCATTCAAAGCCATCCGGTAAGAGATTATTTTTGCGCGCGTATTCCTCTAGATATGTTCCTGGGTAAATGCGCACGCCGGCACCGCTTGCTAACGTAGATATTTTCCCGGCATGCTGGTCGATGAACCTGAATGTCTTTTCCACATCATCAATGGTTTCTCCAATATGACCGAACGAGAAGAAGACCTTTGTACGCAAACCCGCATCGGCACATAAATCGAGAACCTCTACTGCCTGCTGAATAGTAATCCCTTTACGCATGGCATCGAGAACACGCTGGCTTCCCGACTCGACGCCGAAACTTACGTAGTAGCACCCTGCCTCTCTCATCCTCTCGAGCATTCTCCGGTCAACCGTTCCAATCCTGATCTCACATTCCCACGGGAAATCGAGACGACGGCTCAGAATCTCATCGCAAAATTCATATACGTGTTGTTTTTTCACGGTGAATGTGCTGTCAAAAATCTTCACACCCCGGTACATGTATTTGTCGAACAAAAAGCAGATCTCATCTAACATACGTGGGGCAGAATGCGTTGTCACCTTGTGGCCAAACATCCGGCTGGCCGAGCAAAAACTACACTTAGCAAAACAACCGCGTGACGTGAGAAGCGATATGCCGCTAAGACCAAGGAATGCCATGTCTAGGGAATATTGATCCATGTTCAATAAATGGTATGCAGGTCGTGTAAGCTTATCAAGCGGCATGATACGTTCGACCGGCTTTGTATGGACGAGGTTGTCTCCTTTTCGATAGCATATACCCCGCACGCCCTTTGGTTCTTTTCTTTCGGATAACTTCCCGAGCAATGCTACGGTTGCATCTTCACCCTCGCCGCAAACGACATAATCCATCTCGGCAATGTGTTGCAGTGTATTATCGGCTGTAAACGTAGCGTGCACGCCACCGTAAATCGTGATTATTTCTGGGTTAAATGCCTTGGCTTCCGTGGCCAGACGAAAAGACTCAAAGCGTGTGTGGCTCGTACCTGAGATACCCAGGACTCGAGGGTGATACAATTCTAGCCAGTGGGTGAGAGTTTGTTCTTCTACTTCGAAATCCACGATTCTTACTGAGTAACCATTTTTTTCCAGATTAGCCGCGATATAAGCTAAACCCAACGGCGGCATCCGCTCAAAAAAAGCACCGGCTTCCTTCGGGTTTACAAAAAGGATATCAATCATTGTAGCATCGCTGAGGTTCACTTTCAACAAACATGTGAGAAATCAGATGTTCACCCACAGAAAAAATGAATTTTACTCCAAGGTTTCAAAAGAGATGTTTATTGCTTTATTCAATGCTGTTTCAGTATAGCCCAGTTTTTCTTTTGCCCGAGCGTTGTTTCCAACAAGACTGTATTTTCCGGTTTCTATCTTCTTGTGAGATTTCTGAACGACATGCGCTACTTCCTCAACCAGCCCATCGGTTTTGACCGCGCTGCCACAGATATTAAAAATATTCGAATCCTTCAGCTCACGGATTCTAAGGAGTGGTACAACAACGTCATCCACGAAAGTCGGGGCGATATTGTCGTATTTGCCGTTGAATTTATCCCCGCACTTGATTGCATTGGCCAATTCATATATGTATCCCTGTTCCATACATTTGCCGAAAGGAAAAAAAATGCGCACTATACTAATCCGAAAAAAACGCTGGTAGAACCCCAGCAGCATCTCTGACTGGTATTTTGTTGTCGCATAGAAACCATGGGGATCGCACTGACTCTTTTCATCAAGAATCTCACCTTTGCCATAGACTTCCCCGCTCGATAGGTAAATCATGCTCTCGATGCCCGCATTCTTGGCCCATTCCAAAAGCAGTAGTGTCGCCAGGGTATTGGCCTTGAAAATTCTTGAGAAGTTGCCCCGGTATTGTTCAAAGATATGGAAAACATGCTTGACCCTACGGGGCAATGTTTTCTGGAGAATCGGGTCCTGCTCGAATTTCAAGAAACCATATTTCAGATTTTTCTTACCCAGGAAGGACATCGGCACATCCTTGGCCGTAGGAAACACGGCAAAAACACTCTCGCCTTTCCTCAATAACTCAAGAATAAGCTTCTCGCCTAGCCCGAAAGGACTCGTTATAAGATTGTCAAATTCCACGGATTATTATACAGGGCACTCTCCATGCCGTCAACCAGCATCTTTGTGCATCAGAGTATCGAGGGGCAATTCTTTTTGACCGTCATAGATCTCTTCGATCATCGTTCTTATGTCGTAGGTATATTCCCATTCTGGATAATCTTTCTTGAATTTCTCAACGCTACTTACATACCATATGTGGTCACCTATGCGATTCTTCTCCTCGTAAATGTAATTCACCTCTTTGCCGGAGATTTCCTCAATCATATCAATCGCTTCCAGCACCGAGCAATTACTGAATCTCGCTCCACCCATATTATAAACCGCCCCGACCTTGGGATTCAAAAAGAAGTGATAAAAGGTATTCACAAAATCATGCGAATGAATATTGTCCCGCACCTGTTTTCCTTTGTATCCATATACATGATATGTCACTCCGGCAATCGCACAGCGCACGAGATAGGAGAGGAACCCGTGCAACCTCGTTCCCGAATGTGCCGGACCGGTGAGGCATCCACCCCGCAAGCACACCGTCTTCATTCCAAAATATCGACCATATTCCTGAACCAGGATATCGGCAGCCAACTTGGAAGCACCAAACAATGAGTGCAGTGAGCTATCAATACTCATCGTCTCGTCGATACCGTCGTAATATGGATGATTCTTCTCGATTTCCCAACG
>JBAUFP010000163.1:0-2839 GCA_049679205.1 bacterium
ATAATGGATGGAGGTTTAGATGATTTTATATAAGCTTATCTTAGCATGATGGCCAAAGAGGGTACAAAAGCCTAGGTTAAAACCGGCAGTTAAATCTTATTTAAAGGCAATCGAAACAACAAAAAGACCACAAATCACTGATAATATCGCAAGAATTATGAGCCTGTAGCGGTCTCGTTTTTTCTCCTTCAAATCCTGGCCAGCAATATACTGAGACAACGATTCACCCATCGCACTCAACTCTTGTTTCATGCCATCGTTTACCGTGACCAGTTTATCATTTGCTTCAACCAGTTTCTTATTGGCGTCTTTCGTATCATCAAGGCGGACGATCATCTCATCGGTTGCCTGCTTATAGTTGGCCAGTATGGATTTGACCACTTTGAGTGAATTCTCAGTCGTCGTATTGAAGTTCTGGCCCAGCTTTATAAGATTCGCATTGAGTTCCTTGGCAATGCTTGCCTGATTCGTGCTCAGGCTAGCCAGTGCTTTGCCCAATTTGTCGATCATCGACATTGTGGCTTGTGTGTTTTTTTCTGAATTGTGATCCAGAGCTCTGATCGATTTCTGCAACCGGTCCAGGTTATCATTCACGGAACTGCCCAGTTCTCCAAGCGCTTTCTTCTGTTCTGCGGATAAGGCGCTTAATGATTTATCCAGGGTGAGGATGACCGCATCCAGACGAATCGCCTTACGCAAGCCAATGACTGCATTATCGACTTTCTTGACCGCCTCATCAAGCTGCCCGATATCCTCACGCAATGCGCTCGCGCCATCAAACTCACGCAGGAGTTTATCTATTTTCTTATCGGTTTTGCTTTCACGTTTAACAGTTTCCTGTTCAAGAACAGCGGCTGCTATCTTTTCATCTTTCTTCGATTCTTCTTTCTTAGGTTCTTCCTTCGGCTTTTCTTGAGTGGTCTCTGCAACATATTTATCAACATCATCTGCTTGGGTAAGAATTTTGTAGCACTCGATGATACGATCCTGTATTTTATCGTCCCGTATCTCTAGCGTTTTCAGATAGTCAACCGCATTGAGCGCTTCTTCCTTTTTGTCCTGCTTGGCCTGTTTCTCAATATATTCAAACATGTATTGCGCGGCGTCTGGTTTCTCATCGAGTTCAACGAGTAAATCAGCAATCGTGTAATACATATCAAAACCATCCGGGTCATTCCTCAGTATCTTCTTACCCAAGGCAAGCGCATTGCGCGGAAAATTATCCCTACGGAACGCTTCTACTCCTTTTCGGAAATTGTCGAGTGACTCGTCTTTCTGATCCAGTTTGAGATAGAGATCACCCAGCCGATTGTACAGGTTACCGTCTTCCGGGTTAATATCGACCGCCTTTCTAACTTCTTCGATCGCCTCTTCAACCTTGTCTTTTATCTCCAAATCATTAGCCTTTTTAAGGATCTGGCCAATTGCATAACCTTTTCGTGCCGATATCATAATTCTCTCCTTCTCATAAAATTAACCCCTGGATTCGAGCCAACACCCATTCTCACACCCATTTAGACTTAAGTCTAATAAATTATAGTCAAAAAATCAAATTTGTCAAGTGCTAATATTCGTCTGTGCTAACGCACGGCAACGTTCAGCGTTTGACGGTCACGATACCCGTTTCGTAACACGGTTACGTCTTACGTTACGAAAACGTAACCGCCCAACGCCAGACGAGACGGCCCCGTGTAATAGGACCAGGACCCGAGGACGCTTGATAGAAAATCAACACAAGTCTGCTGTTGCGGTTTATTTGAATAGTAATACTCTGTCTTATATTATACGGGGCGGGCCTCGTTACCCTAACCGTCTGCCGTAACCTTTTACACAAAATGGGGGCAGGCGTTCGTTTGTTCGTTTCTTACATATGGCATTATCGCTGTACAATGACCAAGCATGCCATCGGGTATGATCAAAAGTTAACTGCAGACAGCAAAAAACAATAAAGCACAAAAAATGTTATGAAATATCGGTACTTAACGGTAGCAAAAGTTAACAAAATATAGCAGGTTGGTACATATGGGTCAGCGCATCTTCCTTATACGCGTGCCGCGATAGTAGTGATTCAGTATTTGCCGGTAGTTCTTACCTTGATTTGCCATCTCCAGGGCACCGAACTGGCACATTCCAACACCGTGGCCAAAACCTTTGCCTTCGATAATGACCTTATCGCCCTTTGTTTTGATATAAACGTAACTCGATTTCAAGAGTCCGCCCGGATCACCGGGTTGTCCGAACAGTGTTCTCAAGCGGTAGGTCGGTATAGTGTATTCATTCTTGTTGGTCACCAAAACAAAGTGTGTCACACGCTTGCTGCGTTTGTTTCTTTTTAGCCGAAATGAATGTATCAATTCATCTTGCTTTATATTCAAGTTTATCTTCCTAAACCGGTTACGCAAATGAGCGAAGAATTCCTTCTTTGTCATCTCTTTTTTCCACTCGTAATGGGGACTGTTCATGCAATACCGGCAGCTGACGCTGCGCAGATAGGGCGGTCCATTGCCAGACCAGGCATCGCTGAAGTCAGCCGTCCTACCACCACACGTAGAATGATATTTTGCCTCGATTGGCTGGTTTCGGTATAGAAGAACTTCACCTCGCGTGTTTTCAATTGCCCGGTTCGTGATGTCCCTTTCACAAGAGATTCCCTTATACACCTGATCCTGTACGGTAGCATAAAGGTCAAAACCCAGTTCCTGGTATTGACCGAAGTGTGCGCGCGCATAAGTTCTCGCCGCAACCGCCTGGGCCTTCGCCGCCTCGATCTGTTTCTCTGGCACCCCCCCGATCTCGCAAGGTACTACGCCTTTCAGGTAGGACTCAATATCCACTACAT
>JBAUFP010000164.1:0-1989 GCA_049679205.1 bacterium
GGATAAGACCGGGGTATGCAAATGATCTCTGACCAAATCGATTGACTGCAACCCTTACAGAATAGTCGCTATGGATCGTACCACAGCCAAGGAGAAAAAATGGCCACGAGTAAGGTTTTAGTGGACCAATTGGACCGGTACTTGAACCGTGATTTTCTTCTGGATAGCCTGGTGACACTGTTAAAGGTGCCAACCCATGTACCTTTGGGTGATACTCTTATTGAACCAGACGATCCGAAGCTAGTTCATTATGTGCAGGAAGTCATCCAACCTCTGATAGAGCGATTGAGATATCAGGATATTATCGTCGATGAACTCAACAATCTCATTTTGCGTTATGGGGACAATGAAAGTGGAAGATCCCTGCTAATGATGGCATACACCCCTGCCCAGCATGCCAATCTCATGGAAGAGCCTTTCTCCGGTAAGGTGGCGAACGCCAAAGCCTTTGGGCATGATGAGTTATGTGCATTCGGACAGGGCGCAAGCCAGAATAAAGGCGCATTGGCTGCCATGCTGGGTGCCTTGAAATTGATCAAGGGTATGGAGGTTAAGCTCAAAGGTCAATTGATTTTCGTCATCAATAATGAGGGACGGAGCAGCCATGCTTGCTCCGAGTATGTCCTTGATGGCCAAGACATCCAAGCTCATGGTGGCATCTTATGTATCGGCACAGAGAATCGGATCGCGTTGGGGAATCGGGGTCGCGTTGATGTGAATATCAAGGTCGTAGGGAAATCCTGCCATAGTAGCCAGCCATGGCGAGGTCTCAATGCCATCGAAGGTGCCTATGAAATCCTCAGCCGGCTAAAGTCCCTTTCATGGGAAAACGAACATCCCCGGCTTGGCCGTTCCCAACTGACCGTCTACCAGGCCATTTTTTCGCCCATTGCGCCCCATACTCTCCCCGAAGTGGGAAAACTGACCCTGGATCGCAGATTGTTGCCTGGGGAAGATCCTGACCATGCGGTTGCTGAAATCATAGAAGCAATTGGGGATCTACGTCCATTCCAGATCGAGATCCAGAAGGGAGTTCAAATGTACCCCGCGGAAGTTTCGGAGGAGGCCGAAGTGGTCCAGGCGCTACAAGAAGCCTTTACAGCCATCCGAGGCGAGCCATCTGAAACCTATTATCCACAATGGACATTTGATGCTGGATATCCCTGCTATAAAGGGATCCCAACTGTCATGATGGGACCCTCCGCGGTTGACCCTGCTGGTGCAAATCTGATGTCAACTGATTTTGTGCCCATTTCTCATGTTGAAGAGGCAGCCAAAATCTATGCCTACACCATTATCCGTATGCTCAGCTAGCACGAACGGAGTGTCCGACCATGAGCTGAAACGCTCATCGATTTCAACATGAGAAGTTTGCTGTCCAGAAGCCCTGGATTGTAGGCCTCCGGTTCCCGCATTATGAGGCTCAACACCAATTGAAAGTCATGGGTTTAGCTGTCGAACAAACCCTTGTCTGAGACGGATGATCTAGTATTATGGAGAGATTATCATGATCAGTGGATTTACAACTGACAAGCTCAAGGAACTCGATCCAGATTTATTAAGGGCGATCATCCGTGAAAAGGCTCATCATACGGTGGAGTTCCCACTCAATCGCCATCTTTTCGCGGGTGAAAAGATCCCCCCCAGGTTAGGTGACACCTTGGGCCAGCTGCTAGGTATATGGAAGGAACGTGACCTTCCTTCAGATGGAGACGATATTCAATGGTGCTATTCGCTCTTAGCATTGACCCAGAAGGTTAGGGCTGGAGAGAAACCGAACCTATCTGAGGTTACTCCAGTACAGTTTTCAGCGGAAGAACAAGCTGTCATCCAACGAGTGATCGAGACGCGTCGCTCGGTAAGGATATGGCAGAAGAAACCTGTTCCTCCTGAACTGATCAAGCGGGTGATCCTTGCTGGATTGTGGGCTCCGCATTCCTGCAACCTTCAAACCTTGCGTTTCGCTGTCCTCGAGGCAGAGAACAAGCA
>JBAUFP010000165.1:0-4866 GCA_049679205.1 bacterium
CCTGAAGACTGCCCAGCGAATCATGCGGAACGTAAGAAATCATGATTTTTTCAAGGATGACTTGCGCGTAAAAGAGATCTGTGTATCAATTGGAATTGTTGGGTTTCCGGAAGATGCCGGTGGTGTACGTGAAATGGTAAAGAAGGCCGAAGCCGCTCTGCGTCAAGCTAAACGTCGGGGCGGCGGAAGGGTCTATGACTTCGATTAGATATAAGATTAGGATCCAGATAATCAATGCACACGACAGCATAATCTGTCGACCCGCACATTCAGGGATTTCTCAATTTGTATCATTTAAGTCGGATCGAAGGAGGTAATATGCCGATCACACCTTTAGAAATACGAAAACAGGAATTCAAGAAAAAAGTCCGCGGTTATGATCCACATGAAGTGCGCGAATTCCTGGAAATGGTTGCCACGGAAATAGAAGAGCTCCTTCGAGCTAATGCCGGTCTGACGGAGAGAGTCAGGGATACGGATTCCAAAATCGAGGATTACCGGCGCATGGAGAAAATACTCCAGGATACGCTAACAACCACTCAGCAGGCATCCGATGAGCTAAGGAGCGGGGCAAAGAAAGAAGCCGAAACAATCATTGCCAACGCGCGCGTCGAGGCTCAGCGCTTCCTCAAAGAAGCTCAGACCGAACTCAGCAAAATCAGAGAAGAAACGAAGATTGTTGAACATCAGAAATTACTCCTCGTGTCGGAATTTCGTGGCTTGCTGGAATCCTATCTACGCCTGCTCGAACGACTGGAAAAGAAGTGAGAAAGAAGGCACATCAGGCAGTTAAATACATTCAAGAACGCTGCAAGACCAAACCCAAAATCGGCATAATACTAGGTACTGGTCTCGGCCGGCTCACCAAGAACATCATCATAGAAAAAGCACTGGCTTATAACCGCATACCCCATTTTCCAGCCGCAACCGTGGAGTCCCATAAAGGTCGACTCATCTTGGGTAGCCTGAAACGTAAGCCGATAGTAGCCATGCAAGGACGATTTCACTATTATGAAGGCTACTCGGCCAAGGAGATCGTTTTGCCCGTGCTGGTCATGAAAATGCTGGGTGTAAAGACGCTGATCGTTTCCAATGCATGCGGCGGTTTGAATCCAGACTTTTCAACAGGTGAACTAATGCTCATAAAGGATCACATAAATTTGATCCCGGATAATCCGCTACGCGGTAAAAATGACGCGAAGCTCGGGCCGAGGTTTCCAGACCTATGTGACTGCTACAATCCCAAACTCATCCGTCTGGCCGAACGAGTTGCACGGGAACAGAAACTACTCCTGCGCAAAGGTGTATACGCAGCAGTGCCCGGGCCTAACCTCGAGACGAACGCAGAGTATCGTTACTTAAGGATCATCGGCGCTGATGCCGTAGGCATGTCTACGGTGCCCGAAGTGCTTATGGCAAGATACCTCAAGATAAGAGTACTGGGTATATCAGTTATCACTGATATGGGCATTGCGGATTCAGTAAAACCGGTCAGCCTGGTGAAAATATTCAAGGCAGCGGCCAAGGCAGAACCAACACTAACAAGAGTCGTCCAAGGTATTGTGGCACGCCTCTAGAGAGTCGATCATCGTGGCGAGATATTATTGGTTCATTTTACTCCTTCTCTGTTGCACCATGAATTGCACGCGCCGGGAAGAGCGCATCAGGAATGCCCGTGAGTTCATCAACGAGTGGAACTATGACCGGGCATTGACTGAAATCATATCGCTCCGCAAAGATAAAAACTCAGAAATCCAATACCTATTGGGTTACTGTTATCTGAGAAAGAATGAGTACGCGGAAGCAATAATGTATTTCCGGAATTCGTTAGAGGACGACACAACATTCAAAGATAGCATCATACGAACTTATAACACCCTATCGCAAAACGCCATCAAGATAAACGAGCCGGACAGGGCACTGTTTCTTTATCAAGAAATAACCAAATTGGTGCCGGAATATGAACAGGCAAGCAACCTGTTTCTTATCGGCAACCTGAATTACGAAGGCAACAACCATGAGGCTGCAGTTCGGGCATACACGCGTGCATTGCAGATCGATTCGACATCGGATGAGGCAAAAGGGGCAAAACCGAGGTTGATCAAATCATTGGCCGCCATCGGGAATTACAAGTCTGCATTGACCATGAGCGAGGCCGAATATGAAAAACTGAAAACTGCTGCCAACTTACTTCTCCTCAGTGAAATGAAATTCTCGCTGGGCCTCAAGCATTTCAATGCCGGGATATTAGACAGCGCCGAAATTTACTTTGGACACATTATTGCGAATCAGGAACCAAAATCAATGCTCGACGATGCCTATTATTACACGGCCGAAGTATACTACATGAGGGGAAATTCGGATGCCGCGCTCGAATACTACAAAAAGGTACTACGCCTTGACCCTTATCAGAAAGGTGAAATGACAAGGAAAGCAAAAGAACGGATAGAAGAAATCAAGGAGAAAAAATGAAATCTACCTATATTTTACTCATAATTGTATTGACCTTCATCTCCTGCGCCACGCGCCAAACCCTGACCGCACTCGAACCGGCTGCTGAATTTGAGCGGGCGGTATCTTTTTTTGACAACAAGAAATATGACCAAGCAATACAAGGCTTTGAGCGAATACTCTTTTACCACCCGTCGTCCGAGTTTGTCGACGATGCCCAATACTGGTTGGGACGTACATACCTCGAGCAAAAAGAATACGATCAGGCTATTATTGAATTTGATTATCTAATAAGAAATTTCCCGAAATCGACGCAACTGGAAGATGCCTACTTCCATAGAGCAAGGGCCCACTTGCTGGGCGCACCGAGTCATGAGAAGGACCTGAGCGATCTGAAAAGAGCAATCAGACTTCTGGATGAGTTCCTTACCCGTTTTCCAAATTCAAAACGTACCGATGATGTCCGCAAGGAGATACTCTCGGCACGCGACCGCCTGGCCAAAAAGGAATTAGAAAACGGTAAACTATATGAAAAACTCAAAGAATTGACTGCTGCTCTTCTCTATTATGAGCATATCATGAACAACTACCCGGAAACCGAGTCCGCTGGTGAAGCTAGATATCGCAGCGCCCAAATACACGAAAAAAGAGGCGAAACCCAACGAGCCCTGGAACTCTATAAGGAATTACTCGATGACGCGCAGTGGCAAGACGATGCTGCTAAACATATTGCCGATCTGGAAAAAAACAGTTAGCTAGATGCGAGTCGGAGTTTTTGGCGGTCTTTTTGACCCGCCGCATATCGGACATCTCATTATTGCGCAACATGTCTCAGAAGAATTTCATCTTGAAAGAATGCTTTTTGTACCCGCTGGAAACCCACCCCACAAACATCACTACTCACCTTATGGGACTCGGTATGCAATGACCGAACTGGCAATTGTCGGCAACGAAAAATTCATCACAAGCGACATTGAGAAGGAGATGCCGGACAAGACATACACGATTGAGGTAATAAAGGCGCTCCGCCAGGAGGCAGAGGATGAACTGTACCTCATCATCGGCAGTGACCAGTGGCTAGAGATCGAAACCTGGAAAGACCCCGAAGCACTCTTTAAGGAATGTCGGATAGTTGTCGTGTGCAGACCAAATTATGACATCAAGAGAGAATCGAGGTTCTGTGACCGGATCATGATAAGTACGGCGCCCATGATTGATATTTCCTCAACCGTGATTCGGACAAGGATTCAAAAGAATTTGTCGGTACGCTATCTGGTCACGCCATCAGTACACAAATACATTACCGCAAACAATTTATACAAAACTTAGTCTTTCTTTACCAAAATCCCGACTGCTTTAGGTAAAACCTCCACGCGTATCTTCTCGGCTTTCTCCACCTCACCGTCGACGTCCACCAAGAAAGCTTTATTTCCTTCGATCGTCAATTCCGTACCCCGTTGAACGTGAACTCTATCGTAAGCAAGGTGTTCACCTTCATAGACCTTGGCCAGCACCTTACTCAGGAACTTGAAGAAAGTAGCGTCCTTCACATAAATGAATTCCATCACGCCATCATCGACCACGGCCATGGGTGCCGCATGCATTCCTCCGCCAAAAAACTCTCCGTTGAGCGCACCAACAATGGTCATGAGTCCCGAGTCCACTTGTTTGCCATCAACTGATATCTTAAGTTTCATCCGTTTAAAACTGAGCAGCCCTACGAGACTGGAAAGAAGAAAAGTCAAGAATCCGCCCAGTGTTTTGGGAATGTTATTGGTGATCCTGGCCACGGCGCCGCCCAGACCAGCGTCTGACGCATTAATAAAATAACGTACCCAGGTTCTATTACCGAGTTGGAAAAAGATTTTGCCGATATCCATGTCAATTTCCCGACCGTTCTTGATAATATCAACTGCTCCGTGATACTCTTTGGGAATATGCAGGGTTCGTGAAAGATCGGTGCCCGTGCCGATCGGTACCATGGCCATGGTCGGCATCTTGCCTGAGTCCACTGATGCCGCAAACATGCCATTTAGGATCTCGTTCAAGACGCCCTCGCCGCCAACACTGATCAGGAGCTGCGCACCATTTTCTGTGTACGCTTTTGCTATGTGCCAGGCATGCCATCGGCGCTCGGTCAGTTGCCAGGTGACATCGAATCCCAGAGTCTGGAGATATTTTAATATGAGGGGCCATTTCTTGCCAGCCTTGCCATGGCCAGCGTGTGGGTTTACAATCGCGTGGACCATTTTCCAGTCAGCCACAATGAAATACTATAGGAAAAAGCACGCATTGTCAACATCATTGTCCTGAAGAGCGATACTCTGTGTGGGGACAGGCATAAACTTTTAAACTTTGGCCCAGGAGGCGCTCTCGGCCACCGCTCTATTGTCGATTTAAGGACAGCATATCATC
>JBAUFP010000166.1:0-1886 GCA_049679205.1 bacterium
ACTTCAACTTCCCTGATTCGATAGTTGATTTTCTCTGATTTATTGTTTAATTCCACCCTTAACCCTTGTTTTTTGCATTTCTTCAACACCTGCTCAGCATAACGGTTTTCCTTGTCAGTTATGGGCATGACCACGACCTGCATGGGCGCTAGCCATAAGGGAAAAGATCCGGCATAATGCTCTATCAGGCAACCGATGAATCTTTCGAGTGATCCGTAGATTGCACGGTGTATTACGACGACCTGTTTATGCTTACCGTCGCGGTCCATATACTCTATATCGAATCGGCCCGGTAAATTGAAATCGAATTGAATGGTTGTTGCTTGCCAGGGCCGGCCCAGGGCATCGATCAGCTTTATATCGATTTTTGGTCCGTAAAATACAGCTTCTCCTTCCATTCTTTTGTAGTCGAGACCGACTCGATTGAGCGCGGCGATCAATCCTTTCTCTGCTCTTTTCCATTCAGCGTCACTGCCCATATATTTTTCTGCGTCTTTTGGGTCCCTCACTGAGAGCTCAACCCGGAACTCATCAAAACCG
The DNA here is from genome assembly GCA_049679205.1 of bacterium. Classification (GTDB taxonomy): domain Bacteria; phylum Hydrothermota; class Tepidihabitantia; order SM23-42; family SM23-42; genus SM23-42. The sequence goes on from JBAUFP010000166.1 coordinate 541, forward strand.
AATCTTTTTAGAAATTTTGTGGCAAGTTCGAGCACCTTAACTAACTCATCTTCGATCTGTTCAGGCTGACAGAAAATATGCGCATCATCAATGGTCAATCCTCTCACCCGCAATAATCCGTGTAGGGTGCCGGATAGTTCGTTCCGGTACACTGTGCCTAATTCTGCATACTTCAAGGGTAATTCCCGGTAGCTACGCACTTTGGATTTGTAGATGAGTATGTGCCCGGGGCAGTTCATCGGTTTAAGGACATATTCCTCATTCTCGACGGGTAATAGGTACATACTCTCGCGATAGAAATCATAGTGTCCAGATTGATGCCATAGACCACCACGCGCGATATGTGGTGTTATGTTGATCAGATAACCAGCTGCGAGGTGTTCCTTCATCCAATAGTCTTCAATAATCCTTCTTAATGTCGCACCCTTCGGGTGCCAGTAGACCAGGCCGGCACCGGCTTCCGCGAAAATTGAGAACAACTCTAATTCAGTACCGAGTTTTCGGTGATCACGCTTCTTAGCCTCCTCGATCTTCTCCAGGTAATCGTCTAACTCGTCTTGCCCAGGAAACGAAGTGCCGTAGATTCGCGAAAGCATCGGTTCGTTGACGTCACCCCGCCAGTATGCTCCAGCAAGACTCAGTAGTTTGAAAGCGCCGATAAATCCAGTGCGCGGAATATGGGGGCCACGGCAAAGATCAACGAAATCCTCATTACGATAAAGACTGATTTCATTTGCTTCTAGTTCCTTAATTAATTGTACCTTGTAAGGTTCATTACCCTTCTCGAAGAGCTCAATGGCAGGCTGCTTTTTCATGACGGTTCGTTCAAAAGGAATGTCCTGCTCGATTATCTTTTGCATCTTTCTCTCAATCTTGGCCAGGTCTTCTGGAGAGAATGGCTGTTTCGTGTCGAAGTCGTAGTAGAAACCCTGATCAATGGCCGGACCAATAGCCAGTTTTGCCTCTGGAAACAGGGTTTTAACCGCCATCGCCATTACGTGGGAGGAGGAGTGCCAGTAGATATTCTTACCTTCTTCACTGGAGAAGTCAATCAGTTCGATTTCACTATCTTCCGTGATTTCAGCGGTTAGGTCGCATAGCTCGCCGTTAACCCGTGCCGCAATGTACTTATGATCAGTAATTAAGTCGCTAATCCGCTTACCCTTCTCAATTTCTGTGATTTTATCGCTAATCTTCACTTCTATCATACAGCAATTATAGGTTGATTTTGAATTTTGTCAATAGAAATAGAGATTTTTTTGAAATGATTACAGTGATAAAAGACAGATTACAGCGATGCTCCGCATCATTGACATGAAGATAAAAGAGAAATTACAGGGATAGTA
>JBAUFP010000167.1:0-1686 GCA_049679205.1 bacterium
ATACTATGATCTCTGCATCGGCCCACTTTGCCAGCTGATGCTGAATGACCGTTTTGCCCGAACCGAAAGGACCGGGGCAACATGCAGTGCCACCTTTAGCAATCGGGAAAAATGTGTCAATCACTCTCTGCCCGGTCGACAAGGCAAGTGAGGGCGCCAGGCGCTCATTATAGGGCCTTGGAATCCTTACGGGCCAGCGCTGCATCATGGTCAATTCTAATTTTCCCTTCTCTTGTTCGAGTGTGCATATTACGTCAGTTATCGAAAATTCACCTTCCTTGATATCTCGTATCTTCCCTTTCATTCCAGGCGGGACTATGATCTTATGCACGACCAGCTTGGTTTCCTGTACTTCACCAATTACGTCTCCTGGACCTACGTCAACGCCTGATTTCACGGTTGGCTCGAAATGCCACTTCTTCTTTCTTTCCAATGCTGGTATCTCAATGCCTCTCGTAATGTAATCACCAGTTTCTTCCTTGATTATATCCAATGGTCTCTGAATTCCATCAAAAATTGATTCAACAAGCCCTGGACCGAGTTCAACAAACAAAGGCTCGTCAGTCATGTATATCGGTTCCCCGGGGCCGATGCCTGATGTATTTTCATACACCTGAATCGAAGCATGATCACCAGCAAGACCTACGATCTCACCGACAAGTCGCTCCTCGCTCACACGCACCACATCATACATCTTGCTACCCTTCATTCCCTTTGCGACTACGAGTGGTCCAGAAACTTTTGTAATTTCGCCTCTTCTCATCATTCCTCCAAGAATATATCTGCGCCAACCGCCTTTTTTATCACTCCCCGGATCCTTTCAACAGCAATCTTCGTCTTACCACGACCCGATGGTATTGGTATCAGACAGGGAAGTGTTTCGGTACGATATTGCATCAGTATTTCTGACAATTCATCAATGAATTCTTCGGTAAAGAATACTATTTTCGTTCCTTCCTTTATCAATTCCTGAACGACGTTTGCACACTCACCCTCTTTCACATAGACAACCCTGGCGCCGGTTGCCAGGAAGGGCATCACCGTCTCACGCTTACCAACTATTGCCAGTGCCTTACCAGACATCAGGAATGCTCTCCTTCAAATCATCAACCCCCACTTCGTTCAACTTACCCCAATACACCTGACGTAGTTTCTTGATTTCGCTCATCTTATAATGGTAATATGTAAAAAGTGGCTCCACCCCGAAGGTCATACGCCTTGCCTGTAAAAGATAGCCGAGTCTATACTCTTCATACAATCTTTCTAAACGAAGAAAAGAACCGTTTTCCTCAAAATAAACACCGCCTTTTTCGACAATAACAACGTAGGGAGTATTGAAGAAATTACGTCCTAAATTATCCTGAGCAACGTCAAGATTCTCAACAAGAAACTTTAGCTTTAATCGACCGATTGGTATGTACACCTGGCTCAAAATCGCGCGCTTGTTTTCGAATTGCCTCGCTCTAAAGAAACTGCGGATATTTTCAAGTTCAAAATTAGTCTCGAAATAACTTCTGAAAAAAGGCACAAAATCTGCCGTCTGATAGAGATATTGGCATAAGATCTTATCAAGGTTGGCAGAGAGGATAAATGGATCCTTATCAACCGCAAACCGGGCCACCTCGTCAACCACTTCGGGCCAGGCTTCAATCGTATCCTTAGCCTGAGTGTATAATAGATTATCTG
>JBAUFP010000168.1:0-4578 GCA_049679205.1 bacterium
ACAACAGTAATGGCGATACAGCATGGGTGCGTTATTACGATGGCGGACAGGAATTTTATGATGACGCATGGGGCGTAGCAGTAGATGATTCGGGTAATGTTTTCGTTACTGGTTCTAGCATGGAGTCAGGTAATCAATTCGATATTGTAACGATAAAATACAACAGCGCGGGTGTTGAACAGTGGATTGCTCGGTATGAAGGGCCGGCGGACGATGACGATGAGGGGTACGACATTGCACTCGATGACAGTGGTTATATATATGTTACCGGGTATACACGTAGCGCATCCACATATACTGATTTTATCACAATCAAATATGATAATACGGGCGATACTCTATGGACCGCAACGTATGATGGTCCTTTAAGTGGTCTTGATGTGGCGCATGCACTTGCCTTAGATGACAGTGGCAACGTGTACGTTACCGGGTCTGGGAACTCACCTACTTATGATTACGATTACATTACGATCAAATATGATGCTGAGGGCGATACGCAATGGGTGGTTTTTTATGATGGCACCGACAGTTCGGCTGATGACGAAGCCGTGGATATTGCTATTGGAGGCGGCTATATCTATGTGACCGGCACAAGCGAAGGTTTAGGTACGTCCAATGATTATGTAACAATAAAATACTCTCCTGCGGGCGATACACTATGGGAAATGAGTTATAATGGTCCGGGAAATGACGATGATAATGCGAACGCAATTGTGGCGGACAGCATTGGCAATGTATTTGTAACCGGGGGCAGTTTAGGCCCCGTGCAAATGGATTATGCGACGATCAAGTATAACTTCTCTGGCAATATTGAATGGGTTTCTCGATACAACGGTCCTGATGATGACATAGATGAGGCCATGGATATTGTCGTTGATATTCTTGGAAATGTATACGTTGCCGGCCAGAGCTATGCTACTCAACCATATACGCCCGAATTCGATTTTCTAACTGTTAAATACAATGCATCGGGTGTTGAACAGTGGACGCACCGGTACAATGGTTCTGCAGATTCGCAAGACCACATGTACGCGATGGCTACTGATGACGCTGGTAATGTGTACGTTACCGGTTCGAGCGCAGGCAATACTGGGTATAATGATATTGTGACGATCAAATACGGAGTGACCGGGGTCAATGAAGAGACAGGATACGCAGCATATGAATCAGGATACAAATTGATGGTGAGTCCAAATCCGTTCTCAAAGCTGACAACAGTCAGCTTTGGCATAGGGCATAGCGCAGAGCGCATAGCGTTGAAGATCTATGACGCTGGTGGCCGGCTGGTAAAAGATTTGTTTCTGCCTACTACATACTATCTACTACCTACTGCAGTTTCCTGGGACGGAACTGATAGTTCCGGCAGGAAACTGCCTAGTGGCGTTTATTTCGTCAGGCTCGAGGCAGGCGATCATCAGGAGACAAAGCAGCTATTGCTGATAAGATAGCGGCATATTGCGTCATAAGATAGAGCCTGATCTGTTAATAGGAGCTGATATTGCTGGGTGAGAATGGATTTAAGGAGTTTCTGGAGACACGAAAACTCAGTAAGGAAGCGACAGAATCATCCTTGGAGGTACTTCGTGACTTCGAAGCGTATCTTACGAAGAAAAATAAGGACATTGAAAGTGCCAAGCGGCAAGATTTTTACGATTATTCCACACAACTAATAAAAACGGGTAAGAATACCCCAGAAAATTACATCAGTATATTGCGGTATGGATATTTCAAGAAGCTTAACGAGCTCATTATCGCCGGCATGGAAGTACTCGACGGCAGTGAAGTGATCGAGAATTTTTCCAAGCGGCTGACCAGCGAGTTCGATGAAGTGCTGAGAGATTACGTTTTCGAAGGTGTCGAGATCCCGCCACTGGGAATTAGCCCTAAGGAAAAGCCAGAGTACACCAGAAAACTTGTCACAAGGTTCGAAGAGAAGATCGGTACGGTAGCATGCGCAGAATTCTTGAACCGCGGCCTGAGAGACCGTTATGAGGAATCAAGAAAGCCAGATAGAGAGAAATTCTTGAGATCAAAGGATGTCGACGATTTCCTTGAGCAAAAACACAAAGATTTCGTTGCCGAGTTAGAAACGCATCTAGAGAATGGCACACTCTTTTTTACGCAGGAAATAACTAAAGAGATATTGGAATATGTCAAGACCGATGCGCATATCGAATCCGGTGTGCGCTACGGTGACAAGATTATTATCAGGAAGATCCCGCACATGGCAAAGGAATATCTAGCAGAAACAGATGAACAGAAAAAACGCTACTATTATTGTCATTGCCCGTGGGTGAAAGAGGCTTTACGAGATTCTGACAAACCGCTTTCGCCGGTCTTCTGTAACTGCAGTGCTGGGTTCTACAGAGCTTACTGGGAAATAGTATTTAATCAACCGGTTAGAGTTGATGTCGTAGAGTCATTACTCAAGGGCGATTCTATCTGTACATTTGAGGTGCATATTCCGAAGGCCGTTCGATAAATCGAACAACTACAAAAATGACGTAGTTGCCCAATTTATTGGGCTATTTCTCTGCTTTTCTACTAACTGGCCGTGCTAGAAACTGATCTGCGCTTTTGTTTTCCGCAATTCGCTTTTCGAAATTCGAAATCTTTCCTTTTCGTGCTCTGAAACCTTGCTCCTTAGTTTAGTTATCGCTTCTGACTCAATCAAGGGAACCGGGTAATCCAGGTCGAGCAGCTTTTTGCTCTGGATCGCCCGGTTGAACCGGGCGATGACAAGAAGCTTGTATTTATAACACGGGTTCGATAGATATCTCTTTGTCTCAATGTCTCCCTTTCTCCTTGTCATTCTTTTGTCGCTTTTATGGAGAACATCAGCGGTATCTTAATGTCCTTATTCTTGTGATACCACAGGCCGTCCGTTGCTTTTACCAGAAAAGGACAGTCTCCAGACGTGCTGAAAGGAAATTCGTGGAGGAACTCTATTCGCAAACCCGTTCCTGCTAATGCATTCACAACATCAGCCAGGCTGTGTAGCCATTCATAGGAGACGTGTTTGAAGTCTGCTGCAGGGTCGGCATAAGAACCACTGCCTTCGTATTTGATGGGTTCCTTTTTGTGAAAATATGGTTCTTTCATGTTTCCGTCATCATCAAAGGTCCCGCGTATCGGGTGAAATTCTACCATGTAGAAAGTACCACTTTCTTTCAGGAAATGACCTATGACCCTGCCCCATTCTGTAAGATCAGGCAGCCAGCAAAGAACGCCATATGATGTAAAAATAATATCAAATTTCTCCTCAAGTACATGTGGCAGATCATAGACATGACTCTGAATGAAACGGGCATCAATGGAAAGATCTCTGGCAAGTGCCCGGGCAAGCTCTATGGCTTTATCGGAAAAATCGACACCGGTAACGCGTGCGCCCAGGCGCGCCCACGACAGTGTATCCAGGCCAAAATGACACTGCAAATGCAGCAATGTTTTGCCTGAAACATCTCCTAATTCTTCGCGTTCGACAAAGGTCAATGAATTTCTTCCCTTCTTGAAACTCTCCACATCATAAAACTTTGATTTCGCGTGAAGGGGCGTGAATCCGTTCCACGTGTTCTGGTTATTCTTTAAGTATGCGTTCAGTTTATCTTTATCCATGATGTTCTTTTTCGTGAACCCCCATATGTTACCTAAGTAGATTGCGTTGTCAATCACAAGATCCTACTTGATTCATTTTTCGGGTAAGATATAATCTAACCGGTAAGGAGAATGAATTACTACAAGATTGCCTGCAAATATGTCACTCCGTTATTCAGAATATTCTACAACTATAGAATAACCGGCGCTGAAAATCTACTACAGGCAGCCAGAGATGGAAGGGTTGTCGTGTGCACGACCCATTCATCGGATCTGGGCGGGATGATCGTGGGTATGGCGGTGAGTATAGTGCTTAAAACCGATCCATATATAGTGGTGAATAGAAAATTCCGTGCAAATCCCTTGACTAATTTCTTTCTCAAAACAATGAACATAATTTGGATAATGGGTAATGATATGCTGGGTAACTATCCGGCACTTAGACAGATAAGAAATATTCTCACGAGACCTGGTTCCGGCGTGATCATTATCGCACCGCAGGGTGTTTATAACAAACCTGGTCCTGAGTATGTCGAATTCCGGCAGGGCTTTGCCATTCCCTGCATGCAGGCCGCAAAGGCTGGCATAGTCGTGAATGTTGTCCCGGCGGTCGATGTTGGGACGACGTATAAGGGTATGTCAGTGATCGGCAAACGCATCGCAGCAGTTTTTGGAAAGCCGATTAAGGTGCAGAGAAATGCGACGCGGGCCACTTTAACGAAGCGGCTCGAAGGGGCGATAAAGCGATTAATGCGCCCATAAAAAGGGACAGGCTACTTTTCCGGTTTTTGGCTAGAATACGGCGCTTTGGTATTCAATTTTGTAGGTGAGTTGCTTAATGCTTATGTATCGATCCGAAAAGTAGCCTGTCCCTTTTTCTTAACGCGTAATAATCACACTCTTTGTGTTCGTTTCAGAGCCAGCATTTAGCCGTACAAGGTAAATCCCCGCGGGTAGTTGTCTGCCTCCGGCATCGGTAGCGTA
>JBAUFP010000169.1:0-2243 GCA_049679205.1 bacterium
GATAAATGGTGAGGTTCATTTAGAAGATTATAAGGTTTACCATTATGGATATGATAAAAGTGAATATGGAATTGAATGGATGCGATATGAAAAAGATTGTCAATTACCTGAGATTGTAAAAACAGTACCACATGTCGCTTTTGAAGTCGAAGATATTTATGAAGCAATCAAAGATAAAGAAGTAATTATTGAACCTAATAGTCCTTCAGAAGGAATCATAGTTGCATTTATTGAAGAAAATGGTGCGCCAGTTGAGTTCATTCAAATTAAAAAGAAAAATGGCAACGATGTTTAGCCGTGGGTCATTATCTAACATGACATGGGGTCAGATCTCTACCCCGTACGCTTTCGCTACGAGGCAGGCTTTGAGCATAAGATTGAATGCGTTCGATCAAAAGTTTAAAAAGTGTATGCCTGTCCCCAAGGTTTATTGACATTGGTGACTTCTTGTGTATAATACAGCCACACCTTTGAAATCACTACTGTCGGGTAATGAGGCTGTTGCCCGTGGTGCGTGGGAAGCGGGCTGTAGAGTAGCAACGGCATATCCCGGGACGCCCTCTACCGAAATAATCGAAAATATTACCAAATATCCAGAAATAAATGCCGAGTGGTCGACAAATGAAAAAGTCGCTCTGGAAGTTGCGGCGGGAGCAAGTTTTGCCGGCGCGCGTGCTCTCGTGGCGATGAAACACGTGGGTTTGAATGTTGCTGCTGATCCTTTCTTCACTATGGGCTATTCCGGAGTTACGGGCGGGCTCGTAGTCGTCTCGGCCGACGACCCGGGTATGTGGTCATCGCAGAATGAACAGGACAACCGTCACTATGGCCGGCATGCAAAAGTACCGATTCTTGAGCCGGCTGATTCCAATGAGGCAAAGATGTTCACGAAACTGGGTTTTGAAATATCAGAGAAATTTGACACGCCGGTGCTCTTGCGGCTGACCACAAGAATCTGCCACTCGGCCTGTCTTGTCGACCTCGAGAAGAGAAAAGAAACGGGCGTAAAGGGGTATGAAAAGGACATTCGCAAGCGGCTTGTCTTGCCGGCACACGCTCGAGCCTTGCATATTGTGGTTGAAGAACGCCTGAAGAAACTTGCCGGTTATAGTGAAATCTTCCCGTATAATAAAATCGAGCGGGGCAGTAAGAGTCTAGGCGTCATTACGTCGGGTGTATCTTATCAGTATGCCAAGGAAGTTTTCCCGGATGCGAGTTTTCTGAAGCTTGCTTTCACTTACCCGTTGCCAGAAAAGTTGATCAAGAAATTTGCCCGGCAGGTAAGAAGGTTAATCGTGATTGAAGAAGGAGATCCTATTCTCGAGACCGAGATAAAGGCGCTGGGCATTAAAGTAACAGGTAAAGACAAGATTCCATTATGCGGAGAGTTGACGCCAAAAGTCATCAGAGAGAGCTTAGCAAAAACGAAAAAGACAGTAAGAAGGAAAAACAATGTTCCACCACGGCCGCCCGTTTTGTGTCCTGGTTGCCCGCACCGCGGAGTCTTTTATATCATCAACAAGTTGAAGCTCGTCACGACCGGTGATATTGGATGTTATACACTCGGTGCTCTGCCGCCGCTCAATGCAATGGATACGTGCGTTTGCATGGGTGCCTCGGTGACCAATGCACAGGGTATGGAAAAAGCGTTAGGCAAAGAATTCAGCAAGAAGCTGATTGCCGTACTTGGAGATTCCACATTTTTCCATTCAGGTATAACTGGTCTGGTTAATGCAGTATATAATAAAGGAAATCTTAATCTGATTATTCTTGATAATTTCACCACCGCCATGACCGGGCACCAACCACATCCGGGTACGGGTAAGCTTGCCAGGGGTGAGCAGGGTAAGCGTGTTCCGCCCGAGGATGTTGCGAAGGGATGCGGTGTAGAAATGGTAAAGGTGGTCAATCCCAATGATTTGAAGGCAACTGAGGAGGCAATAGAACAAGCCTTGGCTTATGACGGCGTTGCGGTTCTGATTTTCCGTAGACCGTGTGCGTTGCTGGTGAAGCCGCGGCCGCCCTATAGAATCGATGCGGAACTGTGTAATGGCTGCAAACTCTGTCTTCGTATTGGTTGTCCGGCGATGAGTCTGGTTTTTCCTGAGGCTCGAGACAAACCCTTGGCCGTTCTTGATGAAGCGCTTTGCGTCGGCTGCGGCTTGTGTGTACAGCTGTGCCAACGCAATGCAATTGTGCGAAACGGAGAGCCTGATGCGTAAGAAAAAGGCGGATAGCACAAA
>JBAUFP010000170.1:0-3012 GCA_049679205.1 bacterium
TTAGCCCTCTGCAGCACATCACCGAGGTCTGTGACAAACTGGGGATCAATGAGATGACAATGTGTATCGACCATTAATCAGGAAGTGCAGTATGAATTCATATCTCAAAGGAGACAGCGTGCGCTTACCGCACCGCCGTTCCTGGTGCAACAAGTTCGTCGGTTGTTACTAGCACAATGCCTTTCTCGCTCACCGCGGCTAAGAGCATGCCTTCAGACAATACACCCCTTATCTTAACCGGCGCAAGGTTGTCAATGACGACGATTATCTTGCCGACCATATCCTCAGGTTTATAATCTTTGCCAACGCCGGCCACGATTTGCTTTTTTTCGTCACCAATCTCCACCTGACATTTGATTAAATTGGTGCTACCCTCAACTCGCTCGGCAGTCAAAACTTTTGCCGTTTTTAATGATATTTTTGAGAAGTAATCTATATCAACCGTTTCCTTTTTCAGCTTCTGGACCTGAACCTTGATAACATCGTCAGCGATCTTGTCGAAGAGAATCGCAGTCTCTCCGATCGCCGGTGCCAAAGCGGGCTCCGCAATATCATCCCAACCCTGCGGTGTGAATCTTATCATTTCTTTTAGACGCTGTGCACTGAACGGCAGGAACGGCTCGATCAGAACTGAAAGAGCGGTCACAATATTCATGCAAACATGTATCGTCTTATCGCACGCGGCCGGGTCTTTTTTGCGGGTCGCCCAAGGTTCCTGATGATCAAAATAGCGGTTCGCCTCCTGGGCTATCTTCATGACCTCTTGCAGTCCACCCTTGAATTCGAACCTTTCGATTTTTTCGCCGATCACACCAGGCGCCTTACTCAGCAAATCAAATATCTGATTATCGCGCTCACCGAAAGCCCCAGCCTGCGGCAGCGAGGAATTGTAGTATTTTTTGATAAAGGTGATGGTTCGGTTAATGAAATTCCCCAAGATATCAGCCAGCTCATTGTTGTGCCACACCTGAAAATCACGCCACGTGAAATCAGTATCACGCGCCTCTGGAGCGTTGCGGGTCAGCGCGTAGCGCAGCGAATCAGCTCTGAATTCCTTCAAGTAATCAGGCAACCATATCGCATAGTCTTTTGACGTCGAGAATTTTCCGCCTTCCAGGTTAAGGAATTGATTCGCCGGTATGTCGGCAGGTAGTACATAATCTCCATACGCCATGAGCATGGCGGGCCAGATCAATGCGTGAAAGACGATATTATCTTTGCCGATGAAATGGACGAGCTGTGTATTCTTGTCAAACCAGTAATCTTTCCATAGATCAGGTTTACCCTGTCTTTCTGCCCATTCTATGGTCGAAGATATATAACCAATCGGCGCATCAAACCACACATATAAGACTTTGCCTTTTGCATCCTCCAGCGGTACTGGCACCCCCCATGACAGGTCTCTGGTGATCGGCCGGTCCCGTAGCCCTTCGCGTAACCAGCCCTGGACAAAACTCAACACCGTATCTTTCCAGTCTTTCTTTCCGGCAATCCAGCTACTCAATTTTTCCTGAAACTCGGAAAGCTTGAAGTACCAGTGTTTGGTCCGGGTCTTCTTCGGAGTCTCCCCGCATACCAAACACCGCGGATTAACCAGCTCAAAAGGCTCAAGCCAGTGCCCGCACGATTCGCATTGATCGCCCCGCGCGCCTTCGCTGCCACACTTCGGACAGGTACCGACAATGTAACGGTCCGGCAGGAAACGCTTACACCGCGTGCAATAAAACTGCTCAACCTCACGCGGGTAGATCAGTCCTTTCTTGTAGATTTTCAGAAAAAAATCCTGAGCCAAGCGGTGATGAAGGGGCAGTGAGGTGCGGGAAAAGTTATCAAAGGTCATACCAAAATCCCCAAATGATTTGCTGATCGACTTGTAGTAAAAATCAACTATTTCACGCGGCGTCTTTTTCTGCTTCTCGGCGCTTATCGTAACCGGCACACCGTGTTCATCAGTACCGCATATATACGCAACATCACGTTTCTTAAGCCGTTGATACCGAACATATATATCAGCTGGCAAATAAGCGCCGGCAAGATGGCCCAGATGTATGTTACCATTAGCATACGGCAGGGCACTGGTTACCAATATTTTCATAGCTGTATTATAAGCGAATGCACGCCAAAGTCAACTGATTGTCGAAGGACCTGGTATCCTGGTACGCTGATCCTCTGATATCCTGGAGTCCTAATGACTTAATACATCACCGTAATCTTTCTTTATATCAATGTAATCGATCTGCGAAGCAGACCGCAATCCGAAATTCAACTCCCTGTCTCCCTTTCTCCGTGTCTCCTTGTCTCTCCTCTCTTTGTCTTACTCTCTATGCGCCCGATTGACACTGGTTATTTCCCGTGTATAGTATACAGTGATTTTCCTCCTCGCCCTCCTCTGTTCTCTGCCACCGACTGACATTCAGGTTCACGACAAACCAAACGACGCGGGTTCCACCATCGAGGTCTTCTGGACACTATCGCCCGATGACAGATCACTGGAAGGTTATGTTGTGCTTAGAAAAGAGGAAAGTGATACGATATTTCAGCGCGTTGGATCAACGGCACACGGCGTCTCCTCTTTTGAAGATGATGAAACCGTAGATGGTACTATCTACACCTACGTTGTTGCAGCAATGAGCAACGACACGCTCTATTATTCAACGACGAGTAACATGGCGCGTTCACGCCCCCAGATATTTCATACCGGGAGAATAAATGTCCTGGTGGCGTTGATCATATTCGCGCTACTGCTCGCCTATTTTGTCTACAAGGCAAGGACCGGCAAAAGTCTCTATATCAGGCAGATCGCAGGACTCGCCGCGGTCGAGGAGGCCGTGGGCCGGGCAACTGAAATGGGCAGACCCATACTATATGTGCCCGGTCTCGGTGACATCGACTGGACCGCAACCATCGCCTCGATGAACATCCTGGGTGAAGTCGCCAAGAAGATCGCCACGTACGATACGGAACTGATCGTCCCCAACACGTGGTCCGTGGTCTACACCGTATCAAAGGAAG
>JBAUFP010000171.1:0-1863 GCA_049679205.1 bacterium
GAACAGGTGCGGTCTTTTGTCGTCTATCAGAAGAACAGCTTGTTAGTGTGTCAGTCTCTTGAGCGCTTCTCTGTAGCGCTCATACGTCTTCTCAACAATATCTAACGGCAATTCTGGTGGTTCGGAATTTCTATCCCAATCTGTACCGAGCAGATAATCGCGCACGAATTGTTTGTCAAAGGCGATCAGAGAACGATCTTTGTCGTACAGTTCCTTGTCCCAGAAGCGGCTCGAATCGGGGGTGAATATCTCGTCGATGAGTATTATCCTGTCGTCCAGCCGCCCGAACTCGAATTTCGTATCTGCGATTACAATGCCCCGTTCCAACGCGTAGTCGTGGGCGAATTTGTAGAGTTCGACAGTTTTGTGCTTGACGAATTCGGCGTCTTTCTCCGGCACACTCTTTTTCATTTCTTCAAAGCTTATGTTGATGTCGTGACCAGAGAAGGATTTGGTTGCCGGCGTGAATAGGGCGTGGGGTAGGCTGTCTCCTTTCCTCAAATTGCTGAATGCCACACCACCGACAATCCCGGTTTTTTCGTATTCATTCCAGGCGGAACCCGCTATGTAGCCGCGTGCGACGCATTCGACTTCAATGAGTTCTGCTTTTTTGACGAGCATTGAGCGACCACGCAACACATCTTTATAATCCTTTAGCACGTCAGGGTATGTGTCGACGTGATCGGTAATGAAGTGGTTATCAATGATATCCTTTGTGGCACCAAACCAGAATATCGATAGCTGGGTCAAAATCTCGCCTTTTTTGGGGATCAGCGTTGGCAGGATATAATCAAACGCCGAAATACGGTCGGTGGCGAAAATGAGGAGTTGGTCGTCCAGGTCGAATATTTCTCGGACCTTACCTGACTTCAGCTTTTTCACGCCAGGGATGTCAATGGATGCAATTGCATTTTCCATGTACTATTCTATGTGGGAAAATAGGCTTGTCAATACATAAAGAATGTGCTCTTGACATCGTAAAGGACGAAACTATAATTCCTGTGAGGAGGAACTATGAGTTCCAAATGTATAGGCGTTGTGCTGTATTGTGTACTATTCTTGAAAGTTGGAGAGGCTGATAATGCCCGATTCATGGGCATGGGGAATCTCGCATTTCTTTTCCAGGATGACTACCAAAGGCTTGATCTATATGACTTCGCAGGGATATCCTCGGGTTTCTTCCGAAACGATACGCTATCGTTCTTCGCCCTGCGTGGTTCAGTGCTGCGCGAGGAATGGGAGAGGGATTCTGTTCTATACTGGGGAATTGGCCAGGCCCTGCCTGAGCGGCTGCATGACTATGCGCCGGTTGAGGCAATTGGGTTCTACGCGGATCTACCGGCATTCAGTACGATCCCCTGGGAACTAGTCTACGTTTCACGGCGCACCGAAACTGGGTACGGTTACTTCGGCGGCGAACAGCCACGCCAGTCGTGGGGCTTCTGGGGCGGATATTCGCGTTTGAGCCGCACCGTCGATGAAGAGACCGAGGCGATAAGCACGCCGGCAATAAACCTGATCTACTCCCGACCGGTTTCTAACAAACTGGATTTCGGACTCTCGTTTGATGGATTCTATGGCAGTTATAGCTCCCCGGACAATCGTTTTGGTGCATCGCTCATCCCTTTAGGTGGTGGTGTGGGTGTTAGTTATAATGGCGCAAAACTTGACCTTGGTATCAATACTGAGTATCACTACTTGAACTTCAATTTTGACAGCCCCTCTAGTGATGAGACGTTCAGTGGACACGCAATTGCCCCTGCTTTGGGTGCGATTGTTAAGGTCTCTGCTTTGACCTGGGCGAATATGGTGGATTACAAATGGGTAAGCCTCGCGGGTTCTTATAATGGTAATGATCTGGGT
>JBAUFP010000172.1:0-1932 GCA_049679205.1 bacterium
GCCCGTATCAACCCCGATGACGATCATCTCATCTCCAACCTAAGAACTTCTTTTCCATATTATTCTTAATGCATATTTAATAGAGACTGTTACGAAAAAAATGAAAACATGGCGTTAATAAAAGTCAAAAGTCATCTGAGTATTTAACCTCTTCATCATCTTTTTTGCTTTTGATTTTGTGTTCGTTTTCATGTCACCAAGCAGAAGTAGGATCTGACAAGCATCCGATAGATGTCCAAGGATTTTTGCCAGCTTCAAGCTATTTACAAAGAACCTGTTCAGATAGAGTTTGTTTTTATCATTTTCAAAACCTCTCTCAACCTGCGGTCGTATTTTCTGCAATAGCCTTTGGGAGACCTTTGTATGAAGAGGAATCATTCCAAAATGATGTTCATCAATGGAGGGGCTGACATATAATTCTTGATAGCAGTTTCCATGTTGCCAGCAAGTATCACAAGTGGGATTATCGATGGGACTTGTATAGCAGTGCATTTCAGTCTCAGCGTCGTAGCCATCCCAACACAAAGGAATACCTTCAGGACATTCTGGACAGCCATAGTCAAAGTATTCTTTAGGAGGCTGCATGTTTTCACGAACCCTGGTTAAGACAGCCGTATGAGATTGTCTCCTTAACTGCATCTTTTGCTCACTGCTAATATAGCTCATGTCTCCAACAATGATATTTATATGAAGGGACAATTCATTTTTACTATTTCGAATCATAGGATTTAAAAATTCTCTTTCGTGGACATTAGCTGGTGCAATAAAACTGACAAGGGGTACCATAAGATTTTTGCCTTTTACCTTCAACCAAAGGCGTAGTGTATGCTTCTTATATCCAACAAAGTAAGGGCTCTGGCCGCTCTTCTTAGTCCTTTTGCCTTTAGCTGCCCCTTTAGCAGAATACTCCTTAGGGCATTCGCACTCTGTAGTGCATGTGCATTTTTTTTAGCAAAGCCCTTGCAATTGGCCGGCATGTCCGTTGCGTCTGGAACAGCGATCTTTATAACGGGCAGTTTGATCGTATTTACAAAGGTTAATGTAATCAGTCGAGCGATCTCTTCAAATCCAGAAGGTTTTAAGCGTCCTCTGAACTCAGATAGAATACGATTTGTAGGTGTAGAATTTTTATTTTTAAAACGACAAAAATCCCGAAGGGACCTTCTGAATTTGAATTCATTACACATTTTATTGAATGACGTAATCCCTTTGATCAGGGTTAATATGTGTGCCCTGTAAAGCTGACTCGTTTTAAATGACCTTGATCGACCCTGAGTATTAAAATTTCTATACGGAAAAAGAAAATCTATCTCTTCGTCGGGAATATGAGGTGAAATCTTTTCTAAAATAGGGTCTACATCGAATCGTTGTTTTGCATTCTTATTCATATATTCCGCTCCTCTCGGAGCAGAATATCAAATATTCAGGATCAAAATCAGCTAAATTTGCCCTGTTATTGGATCGATCAAAAAATAGGGCCTTTATCAATAACTATCAGTTAGTTATGGGTTTTTTCGTAACAGTCTCTATTATAATCAGAAGTTTTTTGGTTCATTTATTTTCCGCTAGTTGTAGAACACTGGAAATCATGGTGCAGGGAGAGTCTAACTTTCAGTTTTTTCTGCCTAGCTTGTTTTTTCCATAGCAACTTTCTTTAATTTCTCATTCGCATAGATGGCAACTTCAACACGGCGATGTTGGGCCCGGGCTTCTGGAGTTTCGTTGCTCGCAATCGGTTGAGATTCCCCGTATCCCATTATGGTGAAACGAGTGGGATTTACATTCTGGGTTGCCAAGTAGTTGGCCACAGATTGAGATCGCTTCTTTGACAAGTCCAGGTTATATTCTTCCGTGCCCGTAGAATCGGTGTGCCCTTCAAGGAGGATGTTCGTATCCTCATATTTGTTCAGGATCGTAGCAAGTTCACTGATC